>JAGHDO010000053.1 GCA_021159885.1 Synergistota bacterium
ATAGCCCCAAATAATAAATATTTGGGCTTTATGCTCCCCTATACCCCACTTCATTATCTCTTAACCGAAAAATTCGAGGCTCTTATAATGACGAGTGGAAATCTCTCGGACGAACCGATAATTTATGAAAACGATGCTGCTCTCAGAAAGCTTAAAGATATAGCTGACTTCTTTCTAATGCACGATAGAGACATATACACTCCATGCGATGACTCTATAGTTATGGATGGAACGGTTATAAGGAGAGCGCGAGGTTTTACCCCCCTACCTCTTGTGGGAAAAGAAGATTTTCCACCTATACTCGCCTGTGGAGGCGAAGAGAAATCCTCATTCGCTCTAAGCAGAAAAAACACCATTATTTTGAGCCAATATATAGGAGATCTCAAAGACCTTGAGGCTCTTGACAGATACAAATTGCTCATAGACAGATTCAAAAATCTTTTTGGAATTGAACCTCAATATGCAGTCTGTGACCTCCATCCAGCATACCTTTCAACGAGATACGCTGAAAGCTTAAGCTTGCCTCTCCTCAAGGTTCAGCATCACCATGCCCACATGGCAAGTTGTATGTGGGAAAATGGAATCAATGAGAGAGCAATAGGCATAATACTGGATGGAACCGGTCATGGAAGTGATGGAACGATATGGGGTGGAGAAATACTTGTAGGAGATACCTCAGAATTTGAGAGAGTGGGATATATAAAGCCAATTCCCCTGCCCGGAGGAGATAAAGCTATAAGAGAACCATGGAGAATAGCCTTAAGCTATCTTTACGAAATCGGTAAAGAGGAACTTATCGAAGAAAGAAAGAGCAAGGAAGTTCTAAAGCTACTTAAACTCGGGATTAATTCCCCCCTATCTTCGGGATGTGGAAGACTCTTTGATGCAGTTTCTGCGTTTCTTAACATAAGAAGAGAGATCTCGTATGAGGCTCAGGCTGCCATAGAGCTTGAGGGCATAGCTTATGAAGATGAAGAGAAAAACTATCCGATAGAGCTGGAGGAAAAAAGTGGAAAAATCATTATAAACTGGAGAGAAATGTGGATGAAGCTTATAGAAGATGTAAAGAGTAAAACGCCCGCAGAAGTATGCGCCATGCGCTTCCACAACTATTTAGTAGAAAGCCTGTCCGAGGCAGCAAAAATCATAAGTGAGAGAACGGGTATTAAAAAGGTAGTATTAAGTGGAGGGGTTTTTCAAAATCGAATAATCTTAAGAAAGCTAAGGGAAAGCTTGACTAAAGCCGGCTTTAAGGTTTATCATCACAA
The DNA here is from genome assembly GCA_021159885.1 of Synergistota bacterium. NCBI lineage: Bacteria > Thermotogati > Synergistota > Synergistota bacterium. Next base: position 1,269 of record JAGHDO010000053.1, read on the forward strand.
GGAGGTCCCCACAAATGATCAGGGAATAGCGGTGGGACAGATCGCCATTTGTGCCTCTAAGATCAAGAAGGGGGAGATCTAACTTGTGTTTAGCAGTTCCACACAGAATAATTGAGATAAACGGAAATGAAGCTATAGCTGAGATCGGAGGAATAAGAAAAAGAACAAGAATAGATCTGCTTGAGGATGTCAAGGTTGGAGACTATGTGCTGGTTCACGCGGGGTTCGCCATAGAAAAGCTTAAACCCGAGGAGGCAAGAGAGATAATTGACGCTTGGAGAGAAATTACGGAATCTTAAAGTATCAAGACCCTTGCGGTTTATGGAAGTATGCGGAACTCACACGGTTAACATATGCAGATTTGGCTTAAGGTCTCTTTTTCCGAAAGGAGTGGAACTTAGAAGCGGTCCAGGATGCCCAGTTTGCGTAACCCCTGCTTATGCCATAAAGATGAGCGTTGATTTAGCCTTAAGAGATGATGTCATCATCGCTACATATGGGGATATGCTTAAGGTTCCAGGACCAACGGGAACGCTTGAGGACGTTAAATCCAGAGGGGGAAGGGTAATCACGGTGTATAGCATAACCGAAGCTATAGATATCGCTGAAAGGAACGATGATTTTAGAATCGTTTTCTTAGGTGTAGGTTTTGAAACGACAGCACCTGCAAGCGCTTGGGCTATTAAGGAAGCTAAAATAAAAAACATCAGAAACTTTTCACTTTTGTCCTTCCACAAGCTCATCCCTCCTGCGTTGGAAGTCCTTGCATCTGAGGGAAGCTTGGACGGTTTTTTATGTCCCGGTCATGTAAGCACCATAATAGGGGTAAAACCGTACAGAGAGATAGCGCAGAAATATGGAATCCCATGTGTCATATCCGGTTTCGAAGCAGAAGATATCATTATAGCCATGATGAAACTTATAGAGATGGCTGAAAAAGATACAAGCGATGCTTATAATGCATACCCAAGAGCGGTAAGAGAAGGTGGAAACAGAAAAGCGCAAGAGCTGTTGGCAGAGGTATTCGAAGAGGAAGACAGCGAGTGGCGTGGACTTGGAACTATCCCAAAAAGCGGGCTTAAGATAAAAGACGAGTTCTCAGACTTTGACGCTCAGCTGATCTTCTCGCTCCAGAAAGAGAAAGTACCCGATCCTCCGGGATGCAGATGTGGAGAGGTTCTTAAAGGATATATATACCCCAATGAGTGCCCCCTGTTTGGAAACACATGCACTCCTGACCATCCCATAGGCCCCTGCATGATATCAAGCGAAGGAAGCTGTGCAGCCTATTATAGATACGGAGGCAGGATAGAAGATGATTAAACTATCACACGGAAGCGGAGGAGAAAAAACGAGAGAAATAATAGAAAAACTCCTTCTCCCCGCTTTTAAAAACCCCGTCTTAGAAAGATTAGAAGATAGCGGAAGAATAGGAAACATCGCTTTAACGATTGACGGCTATACCGTAAAACCGATTTTCTTTAAGGGCGGAGATATCGGAAAGCTATCTATAACAGGTACCGTGAACGATCTCGCTGTCTCAGGAGCCAGACCAAAAGCTATAGCCCTCTCAATAATCGTTGAAGATGGCTTCGCTGAAGAAAAACTCGAGAGAATAGTCTCCTCTATCTCAAAGGCGTCTAAGGAAACAAACACCCCTATAATAACGGGAGACTTCAAGGTGGTAAGCAAGGGAGAAGTAGACGAAATATTCATCATAACGAGTGGCATAGGTGATATTTTTTATCCCGATCTGGGGGCGGAAAAGGTCTCACCGGGGGATCTCGTAATAGTAAGTGGGCCTCTCGGAGACCACTCCCTCGCTGTTATGGGAGAACGATACGAAATAGAGTTGCCCGAGGATTTCAAAAGCGATTGTGCTCCTCTAATAGAGCTCGTTGAAGCGATAACAAGAATCGGTGGTGTAAAATGGATGAGAGATCCAACACGAGGAGGCTTAGCATCCACACTAAACGAGCTTGCCCAAAGTACAAAGTGGGAAATTATGGTATATGAGGAAAAGGTGCCTTTTAGAAAAGAAGTACTCGATTTCTGCGATATTTTTGGCTTTGATCCATATCACTTAGCTTCAGAAGGAAGATTAGTAGCCGTCGTGGAAAAGGAAAAAGCGATAGAAATAATCGAGGAGATGAGGAAAAACCCTCTCGGAAAGAAAGCCGAAATCATAGGAGAGATAAGAATAAGGCGGGAAGGAAGAGTCATAGTCAAAACATCATTCGGAGGCCTAAGGCTACTCGATCCCCCCCGGGGAGAGCTTTTACCAAGGATATGCTAAGAAAAAGGAAAGGAGGTAGGACGAGAAAGATGTACCCAATTCTAAGCGCCAAAAACTTAGCACCAAACATATACGAATTCGTGGTCAAAGCACCTTTAGTAGCCCAAAATGCAAAAGCGGGGCAATTTGTCATATTAAGAATTCACGAAAAGGGAGAGAGAATCCCTCTAACTATAGCTGACTACAACAGAGAGGAAGGAACCATAACATTGGTATTCCAAGTAGTTGGGAAAACCACAGATGAGCTCTCTACTCTAAAAGCGGGAGATAGCATTAGAGATTTCGTGGGCCCCTTGGGAAACCCCTCGGAAATTGAGAATTTCGGTAAGGTTATGGTAGTCGGTGGAGGAGTGGGAATAGCTCCTGTCTATCCTATAGCGAGAGCTTTAAAGGAGGCCGGAAATGAGGTAATCGGGATAATCGGGTCGAGAACCGCAGAGCTTCTTTTCTGGGAAGATAAGATGAAGGATGTTTGTGATAGCCTTATAGTTTGCACGGACGACGGAAGCAAGGGATTTAAGGGATTCGTAACGCAAGCTATGGAGAAAGTTTTCACCGAGCAAAGGGATATCAAGAAATGCTGGGCTATAGGGCCGCTTATCATGATGAAGTTCGCGACACAGGTTGCCAAAAAATACGAGGTTCCGATCATCGTCTCCTTAAATACGATAATGGTTGACGGGACTGGAATGTGCGGAGCATGCAGATGCAGCGTTGGAGGAAAGACATACTTCGCTTGCTCTCACGGTCCCGAGTTTGACGGGACGCTCGTTGACTTTGATGAGCTTCTTAAAAGAGCTGACAGATTTAAAGAAGAAGAAAGAATAGCCTGGGAGCGCTACAAGAAGATGAAGGAGGGAGCACAGGATGGCTAAGGTCAGAAAAACGAAGGTGCCTATGAGAGAACAGCCCGTTGAGGTAAGAATAAAGAACTTCAACGAGGTTCCCTTAGGATACACCCCAGAGGAAGCAATGGAAGAAGCTAAAAGATGCCTTCAGTGTCCGGATGCTCCCTGCGTTAAGGGATGTCCCGTCGGAATAGATATTCCCGGATTCATAAGAGAGATAAGGGAAGGAAACTTTAAGAAAGCCATAGAGATCATAAAAAAGGATAACTCTCTACCGGCGATATGTGGAAGGGTTTGTCCTCAGGAAGAGCAGTGCGAGATGGAGTGCAGGCTTAACAAGATCGGCGAACCAGTAGCAATAGGGAGACTTGAGAGATTTGCAGCAGACTGGGAAGCAGAGCAAGGAATCGAAAAGCCAGCTTTACCGCCCAGAAAGGGCATAAAAGTAGCAGTTATCGGATCAGGTCCCGCAGGGCTTACTGCAGCGGGAGAGCTCGCGAAAATGGGATATGATGTCACAATATTTGAAGCGCTTCATGATACCGGAGGAGTTTTAAGATACGGTATACCGGAGTTCCGTCTGCCCAAGAGAATAATAGATAGAGAAGTGGAATATATAAAGATGCTCGGCGTTAAGATAAATGTAAATGCCATCGTCGGGAAAACGATAACCATAGAGCAGATATGGAAAGAAGGTTTCCAAGCGATGTTTATAGGTACAGGCGCGGGGCTTCCAAAGTTCATGAATATACCTGGCGAAAACTTAAACGGCGTTTACTCGGCAAACGAGTTTCTAACAAGGGTTAACCTGATGAAAGCATACCTATTCCCCGAATATGATACCCCGATAAAGATAGGAAAGAGAGTTGCGGTTATAGGCGGAGGAAACGTAGCGATGGACGCCGTTAGAACCGCAAAGAGATTGGGCGCGGAAGAAGCCATGATAATCTATAGAAGGACTGAGAAGGAGATGCCCGCTCGAATAGAGGAAATCGAGAGAGCAAAGGAAGAGGGAATAATATTCCATCTCTTAACGAATCCGATAAGATATATCGGCGATGAGAAGGGAAACTTAGTAGCGGTTGAGTGCATAAAGATGAAACTTGGTGAACCCGATGAAAGCGGAAGAAGGAGACCGGTTCCAATCCCCGGATCGGAGTTCACGATGGAGATAGACACAGCAGTAGTCGCTATAGGAACGGGACCAAATCCGGTTCTTCTGAAGGCTTTTCCAGAGCTGAAACTGAACAAATGGGGATATATAGACGCTGATCCAGAAACAGGAGCAACATCCGTTCCCGGGGTCTATGCGGGCGGAGATATCGTAACGGGAGCAGCCACCGTTATCTCCGCGATGGGCGCTGGCAAGCGCGCCGCGAAAGCCATAGACGAATACCTCCAGAAAAAACTTAAAGGGGGAGCTTGATAACCCAAGCTCCCCCCTTCTTCTATCAAAAAAACCTGTAGAATTCTTAACGCTTGGAACTCTGATAGAGCCTCCTTGCCTTCATCCTTCCGTATTTCTTTCTTTCCTTCATTCTTGGATCTCTCGTTAAGTATCCTTTCTTTTTCAAAGCAGGCCTCAGTTCCGGATCATACTGAAGCAAGGCGCGAGCTATGCCCAGCCTGATGGCTCCCGCCTGACCTGATAGCCCTCCTCCTTTGACATTGACATAGATATCGAACTCTCTTTCCTTGCCTATCTCTCTCAGTGGCTCGAGAGCATGGGTTCTCCAGATCTCTCTCGGGAAGTAATCCTCAAAGCTTCTCTTATTCACCATAATATTACCTTCACCGGGCTTCATCCAAACGCGAGCGACCGCCGTCTTTCTTCTTCCAGTTCCATAATAAAGCCACTTATTCTCCAAAGCCTTTCCCCTCCTTAAAGATCAAGAGGCTCAGGATTCTGAGCCTGATGAGGATGCTCCGGACCCGCATAAACCTTCAACTTCTTAAACATTTTCCTCCCCAATCTATTCTTGGGAAGCATTCCCCAAACGGTTCTCTCTATAATCTTCTCAGGAGCTTTTTGAAGCATCCTCTCATAAGTCGTTATCTTCAAACCACCGGGATATCCCGAATGGCTATAAAGCTCCTTTTTGGTCAGCTTCTGACCGGTGAGCTTTATCTTCTCAGCGTTTATAACCACCACATAGTCACCCGTATCAAGATGAGGGGTATATATAGCCTTATGCTTGCCCCTTAGGACATGCGCTATCCTCGCAGCCAATCTGCCCAAAGGCTTATCCGTAGCATCAACAAGATACCACTTTCTCTCCATCTCCCTCGGCTTAGGCATATATGTCCTATTTCCAAACATGATTTCTCTCCCCCTTTATCCTCTTTCATCAGGCACGATCCTAATTTTAATACAGGCTCCTCTCTTTTGTCAATAGAAAAGCTTAAGCAGGAAACCATCACAGCCGCCTTGATAGGAATTAAGAGCACCCGGAAGATCAGAAGCCGATGTCATTCCAGTAAGAAATAGCGCCCCGTTTTTTGAAGCACCTATGGAATAAAAATAGATATCTCCGTTTCCTTTCAATTCATAAATTCTCTTTAAAGACCGTAGATCTTCTCCCGCTCTTAGAAGAACTCCCCTATAAAAACCTTTCTCCTTCTGGGAACCAACAGCGTATATGTATCCGTTTCGAGAAATCAACATAGAGCTAACCCCATCAAGATTTTTCTCCCCTGAATAAAGAAGTCTATTTATCTTTTCTAAATTAGCGCTAAGTTCAGCAATAAATCCATCATAATTTCCGCCATAGGAGTTTACGGCGCTCGGAAGATCCGGCGACTCAGTCTGCCCACCCACAAGGATTTTTCCCCCAGGAGAAACAACAAGCGCTTCAACATAATCGTGATTCTCACCGCCTATATAAATTGATCTGATGATGCGCTTCAGATCTTTATCGATCAAAGCAACGAAGCCATCGCACCAGTGATACAGATCAGAAGCTTCTGGAATATCCCTGGACCATGTAAAGCCCCCTATGCATATCCTCCCATCAGGAGAAATAGCCATAGTACTTGCCTCATCCACAGCGCTCCCTCCGAAATAGATCAGCTTTTTATCTCCTTAAGATCAGGAGTAATCTGGGCGACAAAAGCATCAGAGTACCCAAAAGGCTTATTAGAGGCGTGAGGAAAATTAAAAGAAGCCGTAGCACCACAGATATATATGTCTCCTTCTTTAGAAACGCAGACCGATTTCGCAAAATCTCTTTTGTTTCCTCCGATATAGATAGTCTGCCTCACGCTATTTAACTTTGCATCTATCTTGGCAATGAAGGCATCTCCTCCACCAGAGTATGAATTAACCGCGCGTGGGAGATCCTCAGATTGCGTTGACCCGACTACAATAACACCTCCATCACGAGAGAAAGCCAAGCCATAAGCATAATCGTTGCCTTTACCTCCAAATGTTAAAAATCTCTCTATTTTCTTGAAATCAGGGCTTATTTTCGCTACGAAAGCATCATAATTCCCCTTTTTAAATGTATATCCAGCAACATAAACGCTTCCTTCTTTTGAAACTGCAAGAGAGCTAATGAAATCAAAATTTCCTCCTCCAATATAAAGCGACGACACCGGAAGTGCAATACACTTTCCGGTAAGAAAAAGCATAATAAAGAGCAAACAGACCAATCGCACAGAAATTCACTCCCTTTCAGAAAGCCAAAAATAAAAAGGGCAAGGCTCGAATGTGGGAACCCTGCCCTTTACCCTTAAAGCCCTTTAGGCACACCTATTAAGCTTGCGCCTCGAAAGCCTCTCCCGGCGGGGTATACGGAACTCTCTGCCCTTCCCTGTTGTAGGTTTGATTCGTCTCTTGAGCTTGTCCTGCCTCCTCCTGATGCCTTACTCTCATGACCATCTGATTCCGGTTCTGTAGCTGAATCTGATCTCTATTCTGAAGAGGATTTGCATTCGTAGCCCTGCGATTAGGGGGAACGTTATTCATCATTCTTCTGTACTGATCGATCCTATTCCACGGATTAACCATCCCCATGCCTACACGCATCCCTGCATCACCCCCTTTTCTATTATAGCACCAAAAACGAACTACTCAAGCAATTTATTAAGAAAAAATTTTCCTCTTTCTCTTGACTTTATAGAATATATTTTGCTATCATCTTGTTTAGATTTCGATACATCAAGGGGTGGGGCTGGTGAGGAAGGGAAAAACATTAGCGGATAAGATCTATGAAAAGCTAAAGGAAGAAATCATATCTCGAAAGAGAAAGGTCGGCGAGAAGCTCGTTGAAAGAGACTTAGCCCAAGCCTTTAAGGTTAGCATCACTCCGGTTAGAGATGCCTTAAGAAAGCTCGAGGATGAAGGACTCGTTGTAAAAAGCGGCAAACTAAGATCAGTAAGGGGGATAAGCGCAAAGGAGCTAAACGATTACTACGAGGTGCGCTTTCTGCTTGAACCTAAGGCAGCAGAAAAAACCGCAGGAAATTTATCCGAGGAACAGAAAAAGGAAATGGAAAGCCTCTTAGCCAAGATGAAGGAAGCAGCTCAAAAAGGGGATTACAACGCGTTAGATCTATTAAACAGAAGATTCGATGAGATCATCTATGAGGCATGCGGAAATAACTATCTTAAGCAGGTTCTTCAGGAGATACTTGCCATAACCCTACCTTATCGCGAAATAGCAAGCAGGATACCGGAAAGGACGAACATAATGATAGAAGAGCACCATGCTATATACGAAGCCATTAAATCCGGCAACGGGAGAAAAGCAGCAGAGCTCGTAGAAAATCACATAAGAAGCTCTGCTAATAGGGTTATAAGGATAATAAAGGAGCTCGAAGATAAGATATGATAAGGAGGGCGATACAACTTGGGTAAAAGCTTAACCAAGATAGCAAGAGAGCTCATCGAAAAGCCGGGGATAATTGTAGCTCCGGGAACATATGATGCGCTGACCGCAAAGCTCGCTGAGAGCGTGGGGTTTAAGATGGTTTTCCACTCAGGATATGGAACAGCAGCCTCACTTTTGGGACAGCCAGATGTTGGCTTGGTTTGCTTTAAGGAAATGTGCGAAAGGGTAAAATATATGGCGAGAGCTATCAACATTCCCCTTCTCTGCGATGCCGACACCGGATATGGAAACGCCATAAACGCTTATAGAACCGTCAAAGAGTACATATGGGCAGGAGCTTCCGGATTATTTATCGAGGATCAGCTATGGCCCAAGAGATGTGGGCATATGGAGGGAAAACAGTTAATCCCCTTGGAGGAGATGATAGGGAAAATAAAAGCAGCTATAGACGCCAGAAACGAGGAGGACCCTGACTTCCTGGTGGGTGCTCGAACTGATGCTATTGCTGTTTGCGGATTTGAAGAAGCAATCAGACGTGGAAGGGCTTATAGAGAAGCAGGAGCGGACTTCATCTTCATCGAAGCACCAACATCGCTGGACCAGCTTGAGAAGATTCCAAAACTTATACCGGACACTCCCCTGCTCCTGAACTTGATAGAGAAAGGTAAGACTCCGTTTATAACAGTTAAGGAAGCCGAGGAGCTTGGCTATAAAATAGTTATACACTCCGTGTTCGTACTCTATACGGCAGCTAAAGCCGTAAAAGAGGCCTTATCTTATCTTAGGGAAAATGGTATTACCCCCGGATACGAAAATATGATGCCTTTCCCAGAGTTTGCAGAATTTATAGGTTTACCTCAGGTAAGAGAAATGGAGAAAAAATATCTGCCCAAAGAGATTCTCGAAGAAAAATATAGGGGGCAGGTTTAAAAAGCCTGCCCCCTAAAGCTTTACTTTTTATAGCCGTATTTCCAGTCCTTTTTCTCCATCTCCTTAAAGAAGTTAACGATTAGCTCAACGAGAACCTTCTTCATCTTTTCCCCCTTCTCTTTCGTAGCCTTTGTTGGATCACCGGTAGCGCCATACGGGGTTAGCTCATCAAAGCTCCACTTCATCTCCACCTCGGTTGGCAACTCTGGAACGACCCCCTTTGCAACGCTCATATCAACGAGCTCAGGCTTTAAGGCAAGCATAATCGATGTTTCTCCCTCACCAGCATGCCCAAGTCCATCCCATACCTCAAAAGTATCGGGAGGAAGAAGCCTACCAGCGCTTATCCACCAAGCATCAAGCGAGGCTATCTTCACATCGGGATGCTCCATCTTTATAGCACGAGAGGCTATTTCTATTGGAGCTATATTCCCATCATGTCCATTCATAATAAATATTTTCTTTATTCCATGTTTAATAAGCGATCTTAAAATGTCCTTTATAACTTCTATAAGCGTTTCAGAACGCAAGCTTATGGAAATCGGGAACATGCTATAGTGCTCGCTCATACCGTAGTAAAGCGGAGGAACGACAAAAAGTCCCTCGACTTGAGAAGCCACTTCTTTGGCAATCTCAAGCGCAACTATGGTATCCGTGCCATA
>JAGHDO010000054.1 GCA_021159885.1 Synergistota bacterium
ACTCAGGGGGGACTATAGATAAGATTGAATCTATCCCGGGATTTAGAACTAATTTATCCGTAGAGGAATTTAAGTCCATTTTAAAAAAGGTGGGAGCTGTGATAGCTGGGCAAACCGCTAACCTGGCCCCTGCCGATAAGAAGCTTTACGCGTTAAGGGATGTCACTGCAACCGTTGAGTCTATTCCTCTGATAGTTTCGAGCATACTTGGCAAGAAAATAGCTTCTGGAACAGATGTTTGGATATTTGATGTTAAAGTGGGAAAGGGAGCCTTTATGAAGGATCTGGAAGATGCTCGGGAATTGGCTCGGCTTTTAGTTTCCATTTCAAAGGGAATGGGTAAAAAAGCGGGAGCCCTTATAACGGATATGAATCAACCTCTTGGGCGAAAAGTAGGAAATGCAGTTGAGGTTGAGGAGGCTATAGATGCGCTGAAGGGAGAGGGGCCTGCTGATCTTGTAGAGGTGGTGCTTTCCTTGGGGGTAAGGCTAAGTTCTCTTGCGGGTAAACCTATTGCAAGGGAGGACCTTATAAGGAGATTTTCGGATGGATCTGCGCTTGAGAAGTTTAAAGAAATGATAGAAGCTCAGGGAGGCGATCCCAGGGTTCTTGAGAAGCCGAGTCTTTTAGGACGTGCCCCCAATAGGTTCGTACTTGAGGCGGAGAGAGATGGGGTTATAAGCTCTCTTGATGCTGAGCGCATAGGCATGGCTATCATGATATTAGGGGGCGGAAGAAAGAAAAAGGGAGATGATATAGATAGAGGAGTTGGTATAAATCTCCTTAAGAAGGAAGGAGATAGGGTGGAAAAAGGAGAACCAGTAGTGGAGGTTTTCTATAGATCCCAAGGATCTCTCGCTGAAGCGCTTAGGTTTCTTAAAGAAGCTTATAGAATAAGCGATTCTTATAAAAGGCGGAGCTTGATTTATGAGGAGCTGGTATAGGCCTTTTTTGGTGGGGGAAGAGAAGATCGTCTGGCTTTCTCAGGAATCCATAGCTTTATCCAATAGATATGGGTTTAGGGATGAAATAGATAAGTATGCTATTTTGTATCCTATAAGAATGCGAGGATATCCTATGAACGGGAGTGATGTTTTTAAGCTGTTTGAGAAGCATTCCTTCTTTCCTTCAATCGCGAGGCTTTCTTTTGCTTCCTTACGGGCAAGAAGCAGACTTTTTCTCGTTGGAGGAGCTTTAAGGGATCTTCTTCTTGTTGGAAAGATATGCAGGGAGCCTGATCTCCTCATAGAAGGAGATGTTGATTCCTTTCTGGAGTTTGCCTTAAAAGATGGCTACCATCTCAGAGAGAAAACGCCTTTTCTAACGCTCAAGCTTGAGGACGAAAATGGTTTTAAGTTTGATATATCTGTTTGTAGGAAGGAAAGCTATGATGCTCCTGGTGCTCTTCCGCGGGTTTTTCCAGCTAGCTTAAGCGAAGACCTATATAGAAGAGATTTTACAATGAACTCCATGGCGCTTACTTTAACTGATCCGGAAAAAGGGCTTTTATATGATCCATTCTTTGGATTCAATGATTTAAAGGAAAGGGTGTTAAGGATCATAAGACCCTTTGCCTTCCTGGAAGATCCTACGAGAATAATTCGTGGTATAAGATTGAAGGCTCGTTTTTCTCTTGTCTTTGATGAATTAACGCTCAAGGCGATGAGAATAGCCGTAGATAAAGGTGCATTAAGGTGGGTTGGATGGGTCAGGATCTGGAGGGAGCTTGAAGAGCTCTTTAAAGAGGACAAGGCGATAGATGGGATTCTGTTTATGGAGAATCTTGGTTGCTGGAAGAGTCTCGGTGTTAAATTTGGTGATTTCGAGAAGTTACTTTTAAGGAAGGTTGCCCTTCAGGGCTTTGAATCTGACATCGATCGTGTGGAGTTTTTCACACTTGTTATATTTGGTGCGAATCCGGATGGTTGCCCTGAAAGGTGGGCTAAGCTTTTTCAGCTTCCCAGAAGATTAAAAAAAAGTCTTCTGCTGGCTCCTCTCTGGCGGAGACTTAAAAAAATGAGCTTCAATGAAAGATACAGATTTCTGAGAGAAGCTGGGAAAAGCGTTGTAAAACTTTGGTCCCTTTGCCTTGAGGAAGATCTATTTCCTCTCTGGGAGAGTTATAATAAGGCAAGGCCCATTTTATCTGAGGATGAGATAGAGGCACTGGTTTCCGGTAAAGGGCCAGAATATGGTAGGATTAAAATGGAGATATTGAGGCTTCAACTTGAAGAGGGTATAAATGATAAGGACGAAATATTAAGAAGGTTGAAGGAGAGGAGTGTTTAGTTTTGCTGACATCTTTCTCAGATTTACTTTTAAGCTTTCCAGCAGTTTTAATAGCGCTAAGCTTTCATGAGTTTGCTCATGCTTGGGTGGCTGATAAGCTGGGGGACCCCACTCCAAGATATACGGGGCGTCTGACACTAAATCCACTCGCTCATCTTGATATTCTGGGAACCATAATGCTGCTGTTTTTTAGATTTGGGTGGGCTAAGCCCGTTATAGTAAATCCATCTAACTTCAGAAAGCCAAGCAGGGATATGGCTCTCGTCGCAATAGCTGGTCCTACCATGAATTTTATTCTTGCCTTTTTCTTCGCCCTTCCTTTCAGGTTTGGTCTTCATTTGGGCTGGGCTACTGAACGCTTTTTCTTTAACGCTCTTATAATAAACATTGCGCTTATGGTTTTCAATCTCATTCCGCTCCCTCCGCTTGATGGTTCCAGAATAATTGGCTTTTTCCTTCCCCCAAAGATAGAGCTCTATTATAGAAGAATAGAAAGATACGGTATGATAATATTGTTGGTTCTTATTTGGTTTGGTGTGGTTAGAAAAATTATGCTACCCTTGGTCTTCAGTATACTTTATTTTTTGATATGAGAGGTGCAAGAGGGTTTGAAAGCTCGTTTAAAGGCGAGGATTTACGGTTTAGTTCAGGGGGTCGGTTTCAGATATTTTGTAAAGAGAGAGGCAAGATCGCTGGGGATAACTGGATGGGTCAGAAATATGCCCGATGGAAGCGTGGAAGTTATTGCTGAGGGGGAGAAAAACGCTTTAAAGCTTCTTTTATCCTTGCTTCATAAGGGGCCCTCTTTTGCTATAGTCGATAGGGTTGACTACGTTTGGAAAGATTATACAGGCGAGTTCTCTGAGTTTGGAGTGAGATATTAAGCTTTTTTGAGGGAAGGAGGTTTTTTTAAAGGCTTGGCCATATTGCTCACCAACGATGATGGTATATATTCCGAGGGGTTATTAGCATTAGCAAGGGAGCTAAAGGATATTGATGATGTTATCGTTGTTGCTCCTGATGGAGAAAGGAGCTCGGTGGGACATGCCATAACTTTGCGAAGACCCCTTAGAATTCAGAGGGTTGATAGCTTAATAAGTGTGGATGATCGAGTGAAGCTCTATGCCTGTGATGGAACCCCCGTTGATTGCGTGGTTCTGGGGATTAGCGAAATCATGAGAGGGAAGGGGGTAAAAGCAGTTGTTTCAGGCATAAATAGGGGCTTGAATTTGGGGATAGATATTATCTATTCTGGAACGGTTGCTGCTGCTATGGAAGGAGCGCTTTTAGGGTTGACCGCTGTAGCGGTTTCCACAATTGCGGATGATCTTTCTGCCTTTAATACCGCTGCTCTTTTTATAAAGAAGTTTCTTCCTCGAATAATTAAAAGGGGACTTCCTGAGCATACCTTCTTGAACGTTAACGTTCCAAAGGAGCCCCGTGGTGTGAAATTCACAAAGCAGGGCTATAAGGTTTACTCAGGTAGAGTGGTTAACTACAGGGATCCATGGGGGAAGGAGTGTTTCTGGATAGGAGGAGATGTGGTAGAGAGACTCGAGGATAATAGCGATATATGGGCTGTTTCTCAGGGCTACATTTCTATAACTCCTCTACACGTTGATTTAACAAACCATGGATGTCTTAAAAAGCTTGAGGAGTGGTACTATGATAGAGATAGTTGAGCATACCGCAGATGTTGGGATAAAAATAAGGGCTGAGACGCTGGAAGACCTCTTTAAGGAAGCAGCCAAGGGCCTGTCAAGGCTTATGTTCTCCTTTAGGGGAAAGGAGCCTTTGATTACGGAGGAAGTGACCATTGAGATAGAGGCTGAGGATGTAGAAGAGCTACTCGTTACATGGCTTAATGAGCTTATCTACTTGTTCGAAAGTAGGGAGCTTGCTTTCATAGACTTTGAATTTATAGAATTCTCTCATGGTAGGCTCAAAGCGAAGGTAAAATGTGCGCAGATTTCACTCGAAAACGTTGCTTGCTATGTAAAAGCGGCAACATATCATGGTTTATTCGTTAAGAGAGAAAAAGATGGCTGGTATGAAGCCACAGTTATCTTCGATGTATAGGAGGTGTTCAAAGGTTGGAGTTTAAGGCTGATATCGGTGTATTCGGAGGCACGGGATTCTATGAGCTTATAGAGGGAAAACATGTTGAGGTCAAGATTGATACCCCTTATGGTCCTCCAAGCGATAAAATTGCTATAGGAGAAATCAGTGGTAAGAGGGTTGCCTTCTTGCCAAGGCATGGGAAAGATCATCATCTTCCTCCCCACATGATTCCATATCGTGCAAATCTATATGCGTTTAAGATGCTTGGGGTTAAGCGAATAATAGCGCCGTGTGCTGCTGGTAGCCTTCAAAGAAGAGTAAAGCCTGGGGATTTCGTCGTTTGCGATCAACTGGTAAACAGAACCTTTAGGAGGATAGATACTTTCTATGATGGTCCCACGGTTACTCATGTTAGCTTTGCTGATCCCTATTGCCCTGAGTTAAGAGAGGTAGCTATTGATGTCTTGAGGAAAGAGGGGGTACCTTTTCACGAGAAGGGAACGGTCGTAGTCATAGAGGGGCCGAGGTTTTCTACACGTGCTGAGAGTAAATGGTATACCCAGATGGGGTGGGAAGTTATAAACATGACGCAGTACCCAGAGGCTGTGTTGGCGAGGGAACTTGAGATGTGCTACGTTAACATATCTATAATAACCGATTACGATATAGGCTTTGAGGGAGAGGTTTCGCCAGTGACGGCTGAGGAAGTTATAAGGATATTCAGAGATAACATGGAGAAAGCAAAGCGGGTTATTCTCAAGATGATAGACAGAATACCTCTTGAGAGAAAGTGCAGTTGTGGTGAAGCTTTGAAAAATGCGAGAGTTTAAAGAAAGGACAAGATCGTTTGCGGAGCTTTTGGTGGAGAGAAAACCTGCTGTAGTTTTTACGGGAGCAGGAATGTCTACAGCTTCGGGAATACCCGACTTCAGGAGTAAGGATGGATTATGGAGCAAGGTTGATCCTTTTAAGGTGGCGTCAATCGAAGCTCTGAAAGAAGATCCAGCGGGCTTCTACAGGTTCTATAGGGAAAGGTTGTCTAAGCTGACTCAAGCTAACCCCAACGAGGGGCATAAGGTGTTGGGAAGACTTGAGAAAGCTGGTCTTATTCAAGCGGTTATTACACAGAATATAGATGGGCTTCATCAAAGAGGAGGTTCGAAAAAAGTAATAGAGCTTCACGGCAATATGAGAGAAGCGCACTGCATGAGATGTGGCAAAGCCATAACTTCTGACGAACTTTTGCGTATCTTGGAGAAGCAAGATATACCATATTGTGATTGCGGAGGAATATATAAAATAGATGTGGTACTGTTTGGCGAACCTCTGCCACATAATGCTATTTCTGAGGCAGCGAGCCTAACGCGAGGAGGACATCTATGGATAGTCCTTGGTTCTTCTCTCCAAGTTATGCCTGCGGCGGGCTTTCCATATGAGGCTTATCTTAACGGTAGTCCCTTAGTTATAGTAAACAGAGATCCAACATATCTTGATGGTAAGGCTGAAATAGTCTTTAGAGAAAATATAGTAGATGTATTGACCTCGTTGGAGGAGGAGCTTCGTGCGCAAGGTTATCTCCCGTAAGGAAGCCATATCGAAGCTTATCAAGGGAGTAAAGTTTTCCCCAGAGGTGAAAAGCGTTCTCGTTATAGATGCGCTTGGAAAGAGATCTGCTTCAAGTGTAAGCGCGCCTTGGGATCTACCGGTTTTTTCACGCTCAACGCGGGATGGGTATGCGGTCAACCATATAGATGTTAAAGGAGTTTCTGAGGGGATTCCCGCTTATCTTCGCCTTGTGGGAGAAGTTAAGGTTGGAGAGCTTCCTAAGGGGGTCTCGGTTTCTCTTGGTGAAGCGGTTAGGGTTTTTACTGGTTCTTACTTACCAGAGGGTGCTGATGCGGTGGTTATGGAAGAGTTCGTTGAGGAGTCTCAAGGAATGATAGAGGTCTATAAACCCGTTTCTTTTGGAGAAAACGTGCTTGCTCGGGGAGAAGATTGGAGGAGAGGAGAGCTTATTCTTCGAAAGGGTGAAAGGTTATCCCCGGGAAAACTGGGAGTTCTATCAGCATATGGCTTTAAGGAGATAAGTGTTTTTGATTTAAAAGTGGGTATAGTATCGACTGGGGATGAGCTTGTGAATCCCGGTGAAACCTTGCCGGAGGGGAAAATATACGATGTTAATTCTTATGTTCTCTTTGCGCTTCTTAAGGAGTGGGGTGCGACTCCTCGTCTTTACGGTATAGTTCCCGATGATATAAGCGAGTTAGAATGTATTCTTAAGAAGATTCTTGAGGAAAATGATGTCGCGGTTTTATCAGGTGGGAGCTCAATAGGGGTTAGAGATTACACTAAGGAGCTGTTTAGAAAGTTCAACGGGGAGCTCGTGGTTGATGGTTTAAACATATCCCCTGGAAAACCCACGTTAGCGGGTTGGATAATGGGAAAACCCGTTTTCGGTTTACCAGGACATCCCGTTTCAAGTGCGGTAGTAGCAAAGGTTTTTATGCTTCCCGCTCTTGAGGAATTCCTGGGATATAAAAGCGACTTCTTTCCCATTTTTGCGCCAATTTTAGGTAATTTGCCGTCTCAGATCGGTGTTGAAGAGTTTGTATGCGCTCGGTTCTCTCATGGAGGTATAGAACCTGTGTGGGGTAAATCGGGAGCCATTGGGAGGGTAGCTAAAGGTGGGTTTTTGATAAGGGTACCGGAGGAAGTAGAGGGGTATATTGAAGGAGAGGTGGTGGAAGTCTGGAGTATTTAAGAAAAATACTGCCGAAGGAAAAAGCTCTTGAAATCTGGCTTTCTGAGATAAAACCGTCTCCTATTGGGGAAGAGAGGATCTCTATACGGGAAAGCATGGGAAGGGTTTCCTCACGTCCCGTTTTCGCTACTATTTCATCTCCCCCCGTTAGGATCTCTGCCATGGATGGTTTCGCAGTAATTTCATCGCAGACCATTGGCGCCACAGAGGTTAACCCCATTTGTGTTGAAAGTTATGCTATTGTAAACACGGGGTTTCCTGTGCCTGAGGGATTCGATGCAGTTTTGCCTAAGGAGGAAGCCTTCTTTGAGGGTGAGAGGCTCAAGCTTCTCAGGAGCTTGAAGCCTGGTGAAAATGTGAGATATCCTGGTGAAAGCTTCTCGAAAGGGGAGCTACTTTTAGAATCCTGCAGAAAAATAGGTTTTCAGGAGGTTCAACTACTTGCTGCTTCAGGAATAAGCGAAATTTGGGTTTGGAAAAAGCCAAGAGTTCTGTTTATTCCTGTTGGAGATGAGCTTGCCAAAGTGGGAGAAGAGTTAAAAGATAAGCTTGCCTATGATAGCAATTCTTTCCTCGTGGAAAGCTTGATACGGTCTTGGGGAGGAAATCCTGAGATCAAGGATATATTGCCTGATGATTATGAAACCCTTTTTAAGGCTGTTAGAGAGGGGATTCGAGAAAGTGATATACTTATAATCGGAGCTGGTTCATCGAAGGGAGAAAGAGACTACACAAGAGGGGTTATATCTCAGCTTGGCAGGATTATAGTAGAAGGAATAGCCTCTAAACCTGGTAAGCCCCTCATACTTGGTGAGATAGAAGGAAAACCGGTCATTGGATTACCAGGTTATCCGGTGTCTGCATGGGTAGGACTCGAGTTTTTTGTCCGTCCCCTTTTATTTGCTTTCTTACGATGTGTTCCGGAGGAACCAGCGTGCCTTAAAGCGGTTCTTTCAAGGGGTTTAGCCTCTTCGCAGGGATCTGAAGAGATAGTCAGGGTGAGGGTCGGTAAGGTTTCGGGTCGATGGGTAGCGGTAAGTCTTCCAAGAGGCGCTGGAAATGTTTCTTCGCTTGGCAAAGCTGATGGTTATATATCCGTTCCTCGAGGAGTTATTGAGCTTGAGAGGGGAGCCAGTGTCGAGGTCTTTCTTCTAAGAAGCAAATTGGAACTTGAGAATACCTTGCTTTTCGTGGGTAGTCATGATCTACTGCTTGATATTTTGGCAGACGAGATTAAAAGACGCTTTCCAAGGTTCAGATTTGTCTCCGTTCATGTTGGGAGCATGGGTGGATTATTCGCTCTTAGAAATAGGGAGGCTCATATTTCAGGGACGCATCTTTTTGATGAGGGAACACAGGAGTATAACATTCCATTTATAAGGAGACATCTTTCTGGGGAAAAAGTTGAGGTCATAAGTTTCGTTTATAGAGAACAAGGACTGATCTTGCCCAAAGGTAACCCCAAGGGGATAAAGGGAATAGCGGATTTAGTAAGGGATGACATTCGGTTTGTGAATAGGCAGAGAGGGTCTGGGACAAGGGTTTTACTGGATTATCTTTTAAAGTGTGAGGGAATTTCACCTTCGGGCATAAGAGGATATGAGGACGAGGAGCTTACTCACCTTGGGGTTGCGATGCGGGTGGCTTCTGGGAATGCGGATGTAGGCATAGGGATATATTCAGCGGCGCGGGTAATGGACCTTGATTTTATCCCTCTATTCGAGGAAAAATATGATCTCATAACGCTTGAAGAGCACCTTGATCTACCTCAGATGAAGGCTCTATTCGAGGTTTTGGATGATCCCTCCTTCAGGGAAAGGGCTCTTTCCTTGGGAGGATATAAGTGGGGGAGATAGAGGTGACCGATGGATTTGGGAGAACGATAAATTATCTACGGGTTTCTGTGACGGATAGATGCAATTTACGGTGTAGGTATTGTATGCCTCCTGGGGGAATTGAACTTATTCCTCACGAGGAAATCCTGAGGTATGAGGAGATAGTTCGTATCTTAGGTAGCGCTATCTCCGTTGGACTTGGGAGAGTGAGGTTTACTGGTGGTGAGCCCCTCCTGAGAAAGGGGTTTATACCATTTCTGCGAAAGGTGAGGGAGCATTTCCCACGCTTGACAGTTTCCTTGACTACTAATGGCATTTTGTTATCCAGATTTGTGGAGGATCTTGTTTCTCTTGAGCTCGATTCTATAAACGTTAGCTTAGATACTCTTATCCCAGAGCGGTATAAATATATAACTCGCTTGGGGGATTTTAAGAGCGTCTGGAGTGGAATACTTCGTGCTCTCGACAAGGATTTGACCGTTAAGATTAATGTTGTTGCTATCAAAGGCTTCAATGATGATGAATTCGTTGATTTCGTGGAACTTACGAGAAATCTCAACGTTATAGTGAGGTTTATAGAGTTTATGCCGCTCGGTGGAGGGCTCTGGTGTGAGGGAAGCTTTATATCGATCGATGAAATCAAGAAGTCAATAGAGAGAAAGTATTCTATAACTCCCGCGAATCTGAAAATGGGAGGAGGTCCCGCTTCTTACTTTCGCTTGCCATGGGGGGGATTAGTGGGTTTTATCGGCGCAGTTAGTCATCATTTTTGCGATAAGTGCAATAGATTGAGACTAACTGCTGATGGTAGGCTTAAGACCTGCCTTTTTGGTGGTCCTGAGTTCGATATCAAGAAAGCCCTCAGAGAAGGAGCGTCTGAGGAGGATATAGCTTCTCTTATCAGGAGAGCTATACTGTCTAAACCAAGAGGTTGGTTTGTTCTTAAAGGTGAAGATAGGGAAATTATGTCCAGAATTGGGGGGTGATATCTACTTGACGGAAATGATAGATGTTTCCGAGAAGGGGTTGACCGAGCGGGAAGCGCTTGCTTATGGTAAGGTCATTCTCGGAGAGAAAGTTTATAAGTCTTTAGTTGAAGGAAGGCTTCCCAAGGGCGATCCTCGAGAAGTAGCGCGGGTAGCTGGGATACTTGGCGCTAAGAAGGTTCCCGATCTTATTCCCTTATGTCATCCTATAATTCTTGATCACGTTTCCGTGGAGTTTGAGCTCCTTCCAGATGAGTTTGCGATAGAAATTAAAGCGTCAGCAAAGGCTCGTGAGAGAACGGGTGTGGAGATGGAAGCGCTAACAGCAGTTGTAATTTCTGCCTTAACCATATATGACATGTGTAAGGGAGTGGATAAGGGAATAACCATAAAAGATGTGCATCTCTTGAGTAAGAGGGGTGGCAAGAGTGGTGAGTATCACAGAGAAGGGTAGAGTTTTATCTGTTAACGTTTCGCCATACCGTGGGGTAAAATATCCAGTTGCTGAGATAGAGCTTATCAAGGGATTTGGTGTTAAGGGAGATTATCACGCTGGTACGGAAAGACAGGTCAGTCTTTTTTCGATTGAGTATTTGAGAGAAAGTCCTATACCTCCATCGGAGCTTAGGGGATTTGTCGAGAACATCACAATTGATGGAATTTCGTCCGCTAAAGTCGGTGATATCTTTAAGGTAGGAAATGCAGTAATAAAAATTAAGTTTGTGGGGAAGGACAAAAAGCATTCTTCAGGCCGTCCCTATATGGTCAGTCGTTATGGCTGGTTTGGAGATGTATTAAGGGGAGGAATGGTTAGGGTGGGAGATGAGATACGCAAGCTTAGGTCTCTTAAGATAGGAGTTATAGTGGCAAGCGATAAGGCTTCTGCTGGAGAGAGAGAGGATCTAAGTGGAAAGGTAATAGAGGAAAAGATTATGGAGATAGGGGGAGAAGTGGGGTGCTATGCTATCGTTCCAGATGATATCGAACTTATAGTATCTAAGATTAAGGAATTCATTGAAAAAGATTGTGATATAGTATTTACAAGTGGAGGAACCGGTTGGAGTGAAAGAGATGTGACTCCTGAGGCTACTTTGAGAGTTATAGAAAGGTTTGTTCCAGGTTTATCTGAGATAATGAGGGTTGAGGGATTTAGGAAAACGCCATTTGCTATACTCTCGAGAGGAGTTGCAGGAATAGTCGGGAATACGCTTGTGGTCAACTTACCAGGTAGCCCTAAAGGGGTAAGCGAGAGCTTGGACATAATTATGCCGGCGCTATTACACGGTATAGGAGTTCTAAAGGGGTGGGAGAAAGAATGCGGAAAGAAAGCGTAAAAAAAAGGGAGGAGTGGAGAAGAAGGTTAAGGGAGAGGTTGAAGGCTTTTGGATATAGGCTAACCCCTCAGAGAATGCGCATACTTGAGACTATACTTGAAGCGGGTAGGGGAGAGCACTTAACCGCAAGGGAGCTATACGAACGGGTAAGAAAAAGGGATTCAAATATAGGTTTTGCGACAGTCTATAGGGCTCTTGAGCTTTTTACATCTCTTGGGCTTGTGAATGCTCTTAACTGGGGGGAAGGATACTATAGATATGAGCTCTCATCTGATAAGCCACAGTATCATTTAGTATGCATGAAGTGTGGAAGGGTTATGGATGGTGAAAGTCCTTCCTTAAATAGTCTTGCTAAGTCTATAGCTGATGAGAAGTCCTTTTCGGTAGTTAATCTTCAACTATATCTGCTGGGATACTGTGAAAGATGCAAGAAGGGGGAGGAAAAATAATAAAACCGGCTCTTTTAGCGGTTGATCTTGATGGAACTCTTCTTTCAAAAGATGGAGAGCTTGAGTCTCACGTTATATCTGAGTTTAAAAGGATATCAGGTCTCAACGTTAGGTTTATGCTAGCCACAGGGCGATTAACTGTGGCTGCACGCAGGTTTGCAGAGAGTCTGGGAAGCGACCTGCCGATAGTTGCATGTAATGGCGCTCTCGTTGAGGACCTTGATGGTAAGATTCTTTTTACCATTCCAATGCGCAAGGATGCTATAGTTGAGGTTATAAATGCTGTAAAGCTGATACCTGGCTTTTCTCTTCATTTTTTTACTCCGCGAGGAATACTGGCTCTTAAGATGTCTGAAGTGTTGCGCTTTTATATGGAGTATATAAAAGTGGGAGTTAATATCGTTAGGAGCTTAGATGAAATATTTAAGGAGCGAGATATAATAAAGCTTCTAATACTTTCAGAAACTCCTAAGCTTGTTGATAGATATCTTCCCTTCTTAAGGAGTTATTTAAACGGGAGGGTTTATATAACCAGATCTTTTCCCACATATGTAGAAGTCGTTGATCCTAAGGCAAACAAGGGTGTAGCTCTTGAAAGACTTTTGCCTTATCTTGGCTATAGGTTAGAAGATGTTATGGCTTTCGGAGATAGCGAAAATGATATCGAGGTTTTTAAAAGAGTTGGATTTTCAGTAGCTGTTGCCAATGCCGTTTCAGCCTTGAGAAGACATGCTGATTATATATCCCTTAGGTCTTTTGGAGATGGGGTGGTAGAAGCCTTGAGGTTATTCATAAAGTGATATGCAGTTTGTTATAATAACAGGTTTATCCGGTGCTGGAAAATCCTTGGCTTTAAGAAGCTTGGAGGATAGTGGCTATTTCTGCATTGATAATTTGCCTCCGGTCTTGATTCCCAAGCTTGTGGAGCTTTCGCTCCTTTCTCAAGGATTGGAAAGAGTTGCTTTGGTTATAGATATAAGAGGGAGAGAGTTTCTCGAGGATCTGAATTTTGGTCTTTCCTTTCTGAGAGAAAGAGGTATAAGGTTCAGGGTAATATTTCTTGAGGCGAGCGATGAGGCCATCATAAGGAGATTTGAAGAGACGAGGAGGCCCCATCCTCTTCAAAGGGGCACGGTTGGGCTCAGAGAAGCCATAGAAGAGGAAAGGATCCTTCTCGTTTCATTGAGGGAGATAGCGGACTTCGTTATAGATACCTCTAACATGTCTCCTCTTGCTCTTAGAAATACGATAAGAGGGATTATATCTAAAGGAAAACCCTCTTTTTCAATGCTTTTAATATCTATTTTCTCCTTCGGTTTTAAATACGGCTTACCTCTTGAATCTGATCTTGTGTTTGATCTAAGGTTTCTTCCAAATCCTTATTATTGTGAGGATTTGCGATCGCTAAATGGACTTGATGACAGGGTAAAGAGATTTGTTATGGAGAAGGAGATAACCCAAGTCTTTTTGAAAAAGCTATATGATATGTTAAGCTTCCTTCTTCCTAAATATATAAACGAGGGAAAAAGCTATATGAATTTAGCCTTTGGCTGTACCGGCGGAAAACACAGATCTGTGGTCATAGCTGAGGAAGTAGCTAAATATCTTTTAGAGGAAGGGTATTCGAATCTGAGAGTAATTCACAGGGATATAGATAGAGGATGAGAAGTTGGTTTTTACCAGGTTATGGTTTGAAAAGATGGATAGGAGTAATAATCTTGGGTAGCTTCGTATCTGGCTTATCCTTTGGGGTATGGAGAGAGAGGTTTCATTCTCTCATTCTTTTATCACTGGGCTTTTTCTTTATAGCGTTTGGGATTTACAAGCTTGTTTCCTCCATGGATCGCATTTTACGCAAGAAAGGTGCAACCCTAACCGACCTTTATGAAGATATGGAGAGAAGCCGTGGGCCCAAGGTTGTTGCCATGGGAGGAGGAACTGGATTATCAACCCTTCTTAAAGGTCTTAAGAAATATACCGCTAATATCACGGCTGTGGTTGCGGTAAGCGATGAGGGAGGATCCACCGGTAGAATAAGGAGAGATTGGGGAGGAGTTGCCATAGGCGATATAAGAAACTGTGTTCTTGCCCTTGCAGAGGAAGGAAACATCTGGGCTTCGATTTTAAGATATAGATTCAGCAGGGGAGAGCTTAAGGGACACTCGCTGGGCAATTTGCTCCTTTTGGCTTTATCGGAGATTGAGGGTGATTTCTTAAGGGCGATTAACAGGCTTCGAAGGATGATAGGTGTGGAGGCTAAAGTACTCCCAATTACATTAAGCGATATAAGGCTCAGAGCGGTATTCGAAGATGGCAGTCAGGTAGATGGTGAAGTGGAGCTATCGAAAGTTAGGAAAAGGATAAGAAAACTTGAGATAATTCCTTCTGGAGTTTCGCCTTTACCCGAGGTTCTGGAAGCTATAGAGCGGGCCGATCTTATAGTTATAGGGCCAGGTAGTCTTTATACAAGTGTTATACCAAATCTTCTATTTAAGGAGGTAGTCAATGCTCTCAGGAATAGCAGTGCCATTAAGGTTTATATATGTAATATAATGACTCAACCGGGGGAAACCGAGGGTTTCTCAACCTTGGATCATCTTAAGGAAGTGGAAAAGTATCTCGGAGAGGGGATAATAAACTATATGGTGGTTAATACCGGTGATATTTCGCAAGAGACGCTTGAGAGATACAAGGAGGATGGAGCCGAGCCCGTTAAGATTGATGTTATTCCCTCAAGGGAAAAACCGTTTATATTGAGGGGAGATTTTGTTTTCGAGAGAGGAGGAGTAGTCAGACATCATTCTCACAAGCTTGCAGAGGTTCTTATGAGCCTTTTGAAAAAGAGGTGAGAGGGGTGTCTCTTTATCTTTCCCTTAGGGAGGAGCTTCTTGAAAGATTAGCTACAACTGAGAAATCGGTGAAAGCAGAGCTTGCTGGCTTTCTATCTGCGAAAAGGTTGCCCTCTTTTAAGATAAGGGTGGATAGCTCATCGGCTGCGAGAAAGCTCTGCAGATATCTCGATTTTCTGGGAGAGAGGTATCTTCTTAGGTCGCTTGACGGAGGAGAGTATGAAGTTTCTCTCGAGAGATTTCCAGGTTTTGCTAAGGATCCGTTGGTGTACCTTGGTGATGAGCTGATTTGGGGGGATTTTTTGCGAGGATTATTTTGGGGATGTGGAAGTATGGTGAAGCCCTGGAAGGGTTATCATCTTGAGATAGGCGTGGCTTCTCTGGAGCTCGCTCTTGGTATTAAAGAAGCACTGAGCGATAGAGGTATAGGCGTCAGTATCAGGCAAAAAAATGGCAGATGTTATCTTCGCTTTAGGGACATATCGAGCATAAGAAGCGTTCTTAAAGCAATGGGGGCTGAGAGATCATTAAGGAGGCTTGAGAAGATAGGAGTGGTTAGGAAACTGAGAGAAAGAGCAAACAGGGAGGCAAATTGTGATATGGCGAATGCTGGAAGGATAGCAATGGCTTCTTTCAGAGATCGTATGCTTTTGAGCAAGCTTGGGGATAGAATCGATAAGCTTCCGGATAGATTGCGTGAGGTAGCAGAGCTTAGGATAAGATATCCTTCTCTAAGTTTGAGTGAGATAGGCTCTATGCTGAATCCACCGGCTTCCAAAATGAGCGTTTACAGAGCGTTAAACAGGATAAAAAGATATATTAAGGATTGGAGGGAGGGGGAAGATCTTGTTTTTCGGAAAAGCGAAGATTAACAGCTTTGAGAAGGGAATCTCGAGGGAGTGGGTTTTAACCGATGGTAAAGGAGGCTATGCCTCTCTTACCCTACTTGGGGTTCCTACAAGAAAGTCTCATGGCATATTTTCCTTAAATGGAAAATCCCTTCTAATTAAACTTGAGGAGCGTGTAAAAGTGGGCAAGAAGGAGTGTTTCCTCTCTACTAATAGGTATTCTGGGGTAGTTTACCCCGACGGGTATAGGTATATAATCAGCGTCGATTTTGATCCTCTGCCCACTTATGTTTTTTCGGTTAATGAAGCTCTTATAAGAAAGAGATTTCTGTTCCATGAGGACAGACTTTTTATAAATTATGAGCTAATATCTTCGATAGAACCGGTTCGTTTTGAGATATTTCCTCTCTTTCCGGGAACTTCTGAGATCTCTCCTTCTCAGCATCCCGTTGAAGCGGGAACCATGGTAGATGTCAGGGGAGAGAGGATTTTAATTAGAGCGAATTGCGGTGAGTATAAGCCACGTCCTCGCTGGTATGAAAACGTTGAATATATGGAGGAAGGGATTAAGGGAGCGTTTTGGACACCTGGTTTTTTTTCCTTCTCACTTGAAGAGGGAAAAGAAGCTACGATAGAGGTTTCAACAAGAGCTGCGTCCCTTGATGAAGACTTCCAAAGGCTTTGGGGGATGAAAAAGAGATTCTTTGTAATGCTTTCCGACTCACTGCCGAAGGGAGATGAGACGCTATCGCTCCTTATGTCAATTGGAAACACACTTTTGCTTGAGAAGGGAGATTATAAAACCATTCTCTCAGGATATTTTTCTCTAAAGGAAAGAGCAAGGGAAACGTTTATCTCTTTACCAGGGCTACTTCTTTCCACGGGAAGGATAGATGATGCGAGGCTCTGTCTTTTAAGATGGTTAGATTTCTTCAATGAGGGGGGAATCCCCTATGAAATAGAGGATGAAAATGGAATTTATAAGGGTGAAGAGCCGACACTTTGGTGTATTTACTCTTTGGGTAGATTCTTGGCGTATACAAATGATTTGAACTTTGTGAGAGGAGCTTTTGAGAAAATGGAGAGCTTCTTTAGCTATATGATGGAGAGTGGAAGGATCGATGAAGATGGTTTAATCGTTGAGGAAAATCCTGCTAACAACTGGATGGGGATCGAACTCAATGGTGAATACATCGTGGAGAGGAAAGGAAAGCTCGTTGAGCTAAACGCTCTTTGGTATAATGCGGTTTCTTTCCTTTCACGGCTTGGCGAGGCTTATAACATAAAGCATTCCTATGGAAAGATGGCTTCGCTTATCAGGGAAAGCTTTATGAAGACATTTTGGCTTGAGGATGAGGGGTATCTTAAAGATGCAGAAGAGAGCTCTGAGCTCAGACCTAATCAGATACTTGCGTTTTCTCTTCCCTTTACTCCTGTGCCTCGCAAGGAGGGAAGAAGAGCCCTTAATGTCATATGGAGACATCTTTATACGACTTATGGCTTGAGAACTCTTGCTCCACTCGAGAAAAAGTATAAGGGAAGGGAGGAAGGAGACGAGCTTCAGAGGCTTAAAGCTCGTTGGAGGGGAATGGCATGGCCTTGGCTATTAGGACATTTCTTCTCTGCACTGAGGAGATTTTATCCGGAAAAAGCTTATTGTCTACGAACGATGTGGATGCCCCTTTTAGCGCATCTTGAAGAAGGATGTATTGGAGGTGTTGCTGAAGTTTTTGATGGCAGTATGCCTTACAACCCTCATGGAGATATAATATACGCTCCAAGTCAGGGGGAAATTATAAGAAGTTTTGTCGAGGATGTAGAGGGATATACCCCGCCTTATGAAAGGGAGTGGTCTGAAGCTGTATAAAATTCCAGCATGGTATGGTGTCTTTCCTTGACTTCGTCCGAGACTTTTGCTATCTTTAAATTAGTAATTTGTATATTGCCCCAGTGGCGGAGTATGGGGAGAGCCACATCTCGGTAGTGGCTGAGGTGTGGCTCTTAATTTAAGCAAAGAGCCTAAACCCGTTGAGGGAGGTGTTGAATTGAGATGACGATTAAAATAGGAATCAACGGCTTTGGTAGAATAGGGAGGCTTGTTTTAAGGTCTGCTCTTAAAGATAGCAGGGGGGAAGGACTTGAATTTGTAGCAGTGAATGATCTCACGGATTCAAGAACTTTGGCTCATCTCTTTAAATACGATTCCGTTCATGGAATCTGGGAGGGAGACGTGAGCCATGATGAGGAAAACATATATGTAAATGGCAAAAAGATAAGAGTTTTTGCGAAGCCGGATCCTGCTGATATACCTTGGGAAGAATATGGGGTGGATATAGTTATAGAGTCCACGGGGAGGTTTAGAGAGGCTGAGCAGGCTTCTAAACACCTTCGGGGTACGGTTAAAAAGGTAATTATAACTGCTCCTGCAAAAGGAGAAGATATAACCATAGTTCTTGGCGTTAATGAGAAGGAGTATGATCCTGAGAAACACAGGATAATTTCTAATGCATCTTGTACCACTAATTGCTTAGCTCCTGTTGTTAAGGTGCTTCATGAGAACTTTGGTATAGTAAAAGGTTTAATGAGCACGGCTCACGCTTATACCAATGACCAGAGGATACTTGACTTGCCTCATAAGGATCTCCATAGGGCTCGTGCTGCTGCCATGTCCATAATTCCCACGACGACGGGGGCAGCTAAGGCTATAGGTAAGGTAATTCCGGAGCTCAAGGGAAAGTTAAATGGAATAGCTTTGAGGGTACCTGTAGCTAACGTTTCGATTATAGATTTCGTTGCTGAGCTTAAGAGAAACACGACCGTTGAGGAGGTTAACGAGGTTTTCAAGAAAGCTGCTGAGGGCGAACTTAAGGGTATCCTTGCTTATAATGATCTTCCTCTCGTTTCAAGAGATTTTAACGGAGATTCTCACTCTTCCATATTTGATGCGACTCAAACTATGGTTATAGATAACATGGTTAAGGTACTTTCATGGTATGATAATGAGTGGGGATACTCTTGCAGAGTGGTTGACCTCGCGAAGTATATAGCTGAAAGGCTCTAAGGAGGGGAGCGAGGTTGATAGCTAAGAAAACGGTAAAGGATATAGATCTTAGAGGGAAGAGGATTCTCGTTCGCGTTGATTTTAACGTTCCTTTAACGGAGAACAGGGAAGTCGCTGATGACTATAGGATAAGGGAAGCTTTACCTACCATAAGATATTTAATGGATGTTGGCGCTAAAAGCATGCTGGTTTCTCACCTTGGAAGGCCTAAAGGAAAAGTTGTAGACTCTCTTAGAATGGATCCAGTTGCTAAGCGTTTAAGTGAGCTTCTTGGACGGGAGGTAAAAAAGCTCAATGATTGCATAGGGGATGAGGTTGAAGCATTTGTTAAGGGAATGAAGGAAGGGGATGTTGTTCTTCTCGAAAACGTGCGCTTTCATCCCGAGGAGGAGAAAAACGATCCGGAGTTTGCCAGAAAGCTTGCTTCTCTCGCAGAAGTTTTTGTTAATGATGCCTTCGGTACCGCTCACAGAGCTCATGCTTCTACGCATGGCGTTGCCCAATATCTGCCAGCGGTTGCTGGTCTTCTTATGGATAAAGAAATAAGATTTCTCTCGAGCGTGAGGGATAATCCGAAGAAACCTTATATGATCATCTTGGGAGGGGCGAAGATAAGCGATAAAATAGCGATGATAAATAATCTTATAGATAAAGTCGATGCCTTTCTCGTTGGAGGAGGAATGGCGAATACTTTCTTAAAGGCCACTGGCGCGGAGATAGGTGGATCGCTATGCGAGGAAGACAAGCTTGATCTCGCTAAAGAGCTCTTGGATAAAGCTAAGGAAAAAGGCGTTGAGTTTGTGCTACCAGTGGATCTCAGGGTGGCTGAAACGCCGGAATCAGCTCACGTGGAGGTATGTTCTTCTAAGAAAGTCCCTGAAGGATATGCGGCGTTTGACATCGGTCCTGAGACGGTGGATCTCTTCAAGAAGAAGCTTGCAACTGCTAAGACGATATTCTGGAACGGTCCCGTGGGAATGTTTGAGAAAGAGCCGTTTGCGGAAGGAACAAATGAGCTGGCGCGTTTTATAGCTTCCCTTGAGGATATTATCTCCGTTGCAGGTGGAGGAGATACAGCTTCTGCTTTAAGAAAAGCCGGGGTTGCGGATAAGTTTACTCACGTTTCCACGGGAGGTGGCGCATCTCTCAAGTTTATGGAAGGAAAGAACTTGCCGGGAATAGAAGTTCTTGAGGATAAGTGAGGGAGGCGATGGTCTTGAGAAAACCACTTATAGCGGGCAATTGGAAAATGCATAAGACTAACGATGAGGCAGAGGCTTTGGCTAAGGAGATATTAAGCGCTTTAGGGGGAGTGAAAGAAATTGAGGTAGCTATTTGTCCTCCTTTTACGGCGCTCGAGAGAGTTGGAAGGATCATCGAGGGAAGCGAGATATCCCTCGGGGCTCAAAACATGTTTTGGGAGGAGGAAGGTGCGTTCACCGGGGAGGTATCTCCCAAAATGCTTGTTTCGCTAGAATGCAAATATGTTATTCTCGGTCACTCTGAGAGAAGAAAATACTTTAAAGAGAGCGACGATGAAATAAGGAAGAAGTTTTTAAAAGCGTTAGAATTTGATTTAATCCCTATATTATGCGTGGGTGAGAATCTCGAAGATAGAAAAGCTGG
The DNA here is from genome assembly GCA_021159885.1 of Synergistota bacterium. NCBI lineage: Bacteria > Thermotogati > Synergistota > Synergistota bacterium. The sequence goes on from JAGHDO010000054.1 coordinate 20,100, forward strand.
AAAAACGTGGGAGGTTGTAGATTCGCAGCTTACAGCTGTTCTTAAAGATGTGAAATTAGATGACAAAGAGATGGTGATAGCTTATGAACCAGTTTGGGCTATAGGAACGGGCGTTTCTGCGAAGGGAGAAGATGCTCTCGAAGTAATTTCTTCCATAAGAAAAAGAATTTCTGAGCTTTTAGGGGAAGATCATGCTTCCAAGACGAGGATACTGTATGGTGGTAGCGTCAAACCGGATAATATAATGGAATTCATGCAATATGAAGATATAGATGGAGCTTTAGTGGGGGGAGCCAGCTTGAAAGCTGATAGCTTCACTGGGATAGTTAAGAAGATTCTTTCTGAAAGAGAATGGAAGGCATAGCTTTTGGGCCAGTTCCGTCAAGGCGACTTGGTAAAAGCCTGGGCATAAATAACATACCGGTTAAGATATGTTCCTACTCTTGCACTTATTGTCAGGTTGGGAAAACGTTAAAGCTTGACATTGAGAGAAGAAGCTTTTACAGTATAGATCTTATTCTCAAGAGCGTTGAATCGAAGCTTGAAGTTCTCTCCTCAAGAGGGGAGAAGTTGGATTATATAACCTACGTTCCGGATGGAGAACCAACGCTTGATATCAATCTTGGAGAAGAAGTCAAAGCTCTCAAAAAATTTGGGGTTCCGATTGCCATAATCAGCAATGCTTCCTTAATCTGGAGAAGTGAGCTTCGGGAAGAGCTCTGTGAATTTGCCCTCGTTTCCTTAAAGATCGATGCCGTTACTCCGGAGCTTTGGCGATATGTTAATAGACCTCATCCTTCTCTCGATCTGGATAAGATTTTAGAGGGAATGCTCACTTTAAAAAAGGCTTTTCCCGGGAAACTCATCACTGAAACCATGCTTTTAGATGGTATCGATTATTCTCAGGAGGGTAAAAGGTTAGCGGATTTTCTGTCTGAGCTTGCTCCTGATACGGCTTATCTTGCCATTCCCACGAGGCCTCCGGCTGAGGCTGACGTAAAACCCGCTCGTGAGTGTGTATTAAACGCTGTGTTTCAGGAGATATCAGATCGTGGAGTTAATGTTGAGTATCTCATAGGCTATGAAGGTAGCGACTTTTCAGCTACTGGAGATCCTGAAAAGGATCTCTTAAGCATAATGAGCGTTCATCCTATGCGGGGGGACGCAGTTTATGAGCTTCTTAAAGAAGCTGGTGCTCCTTTAAGCTTGTTAGATAAGCTTTTAGAGGAAGGGAAAGTAGTCAGACTTACATATTCTGGAAACGAGTTTTTTATGAGAAAATTGCCAACTCGGGAATAGATCCTTTAAGAAGGGGCTTGACTTTAGGGAGAGGGCTTTGCTACAATCTCAGAGAGTTTAGGGTGCCGGGATGGCGGAACTGGAAGACGCATCGGACTTAAAATCCGATGGGCTAAATTAGCCCGTGCGGGTTCGATTCCCGCTCCCGGCACCAAACTCCTTTCCCCTTGAAACACAAGCAATCCCTCAATAACCGCTTTCTTAATTTAATTCCGTGAAATCTCCCCCAAAAAGAGGCTAATCCAATGGACAAAAAATTTCACAAAAATCCCGTAATTCCGTCTTTCGGTAAAATGAATCCAATTGACAAGGTAAAGAAAAAGACTTTTATTTTTTAGCTCCTTTTTTGATAACTTTTCCCTTGAAAGACAACAATAAAACGAATGCCAAGAGGAGCTAAAGAGAGGGGAGAGAGTTATAATGTTAAGTGTGACACTTTGATTCAGCCAATACGGAGGGGATTAGATTGAGAGGAGCGAATCTCTTCTCTAAAATGGCGGAACTTTATGAGATTGGAAAGCCGTTTGCTCAGGTTATTATAATCAGAGCACAAGGTTCTACTCCTCGCAAAACGGGAGCGAAAATGGTTATAACTGAGAATGAAACCTTTGGCTCTTTGGGAGGAGGGATCGTGGAAGCAGAGATAATTTCTGTTGCGAAGGAAGCTTTAAAGAAAGGGGAGTCTATTCTTTATCGTAGGACTCTGCGGGACGATCAAAAGGAGGATGGAATGATCTGCGGTGGAGAGATGGATGTTTGCATAGATGTAGTTAAGCCTAAAGCGAGGCTTCTTATCTTTGGGGGAGGATATGTTGGAAGAGAGGTAGCTAAGCTGGCTTTAAATCTTGGGTTTAATGTGCTGCTTTTCGATGATAGGGATTTGAGGGAAGATCTTCCTGATGGAATAAAGTTCGTTCAAAGAGACATGGTTGAGGCGGTTGATTCCATAGATTTTGGGGAGGAGGATTATGTTTTAATTACAACGCGCAGTCACCACCTTGATCAGAAAATTCTAAGCAAGGTTATCAAGTTCGATGTTCCGTATATAGGGATGGTCGCAAGCAAGAGGAAGTGGAGAACAATAAGAGATAATTTAATATCCGAGGGATTTTCTGAGGATGCCCTTAGCAAGGTTAGAGCTCCTGTTGGTTTGGAGATAGGAGCGGAGACACCAGAAGAGATAGCTGTTAGTATCTTGGCGGAGATTATAGCTTGTAGGAAAGGGGTTTTGAGCTTTGGAAAGAATCAGGGTTCTCGTTAGAGGCGGGGGAGATCTTGGAACTGCCATTTCTTACAGGCTTTTTAGGGGAGGGCTTTCAGTCTTTATAGCTGAAGTTGAAAAACCGACCGTTGAAAGGAGAAAGGCAAGTTTCGCAGAAGCCGTTTATGAGGGGGAATGGAGCGTTGAGGGGGTTAAGGCGGTTCGTTTTGAAAGATTGAAAGAGGCTTTTTCCCTAGAAAGGCAGGTAATTCCCATTTTTATCGATCCTGAGCTTAAGCTTCTTGGGGAGATATCACCCGAGATTCTTATTGACGCTCGCATGCTTAAGAAGGTTGAAGCTTACAGTTTGAAGGAAGCTTCCTTAATCATAGGACTCGGTCCGGGTTTTAGGGCAGGGGTTAACTGCCACTGCTTTGTTGAAACTTGCCCAGGTCCTCAGATGGGCAGGGTGTACTGGGAAGGCAAAGCAATTGAGGATACGAAAAAGGTTTTTGAAATAGCCGGTTTGAGTGAAGAAAGGGTGGTTAGGGCTCCCTGTGATGGAATTGTTAAAGAGATAATGTGCATAGGAGATAGGGTTAAGAAAGGAGATCTTATAGCTCGCGTTGATTCCATTCCGCTTTATGCTCCTATAGATGGCTATATATATGGTTTGCTTAAAACGGGGATTAGGGTTAAAGAGGGAAAGAAAGTTGTTGAGATTTTGCCGGTTGGGGAGGATCCAAGGTATATACACTCTATAGCTGATAGATCGATGATAATAGCAGGTGGGGTTATGGAGGCGGTAATGAGATATATCTTAAGCAAACTGTAAAAGCTTGCACTTAGCTGAAGGCTGTCGCTATGCCACCTTAGGTATAGCGGCAGTTTTTTTATTTTTGCTCATTGACAACTTGGGAAGCGAGGAGTATAATTGGTTCCAAACCGACTGGTCGGTCTGCGCGAGAGGTGAGGGATTTTTGACAAAAGACAAGATAATAGAAGCTGCTATAAGGTGTTTTTTGAGGAAAGGCTATTATGCGACGAGGATGGAGGATATCGTTGAGGAAGCGGGAATAAGCAAAGGGGGTATATATTGGCACTTTAAGAATAAGCGTGAGATATATCATGAGGTAATGAAAAGACAGATAGAAAAGTACTCACGACTATTTTCTGAGCTTATTGAGGCAGGAAAAAGTTTGAAAGAGATATTGCTTGAGGGAGGCAAACACCTTCTAAAGGCCTTAATGGAAGATAAGGAGATCATTATAGCTATGCAAGAGTTTGTACTTGAGGGCATGAGAAGTAAGAAGACGCGGGGTGAGCTAAGGAAGTTGTATCTGAGTCATGTTAATAACTTAGAGAAGCTTTTTGAGAAATACAGGCACGACGTTAATGTTAGGGAGAAGGCAAGGCTTATAATGGCTTGTATAGATGGGCTCTTTGTTCCAGCAATAGTCTTTGAGGATGATCTTAAGGAGGTATTAAGAAGCTGGAAGCTTTTTGTTAACTATGTTTTAGCGAGAGGTGAAGGTGAATGCGAAGAGGAATAATTTTAGCAGTCTTGGCGCTCTGGATTTCGCTTTCTGGAGTGGCGAGCGGATTAACCCTTGATCTTAATAAGGCGCTTGATCTCGCCTCTAAGAAGAATCCAAAGCTGAGGGAAGCAATGGCTGCCGTTGAAGCGGCTAAAGCAAAGCTAATTCAGGCAGAAAGCTTGCTTTATCCAAAGATAGACTTTCAAACGACGAAACTTGAGAAGAGCAAGACGGAGGCTGGCTTTCCTGAATTTCCTCCGGGATTGAATCCCTCTCCTGCAGATCAGTTTCTCTATGAGCTTATGAAAGGTGTGGTAGGCGGATTGGGGAGCTCGATGGCACCCGATTATCAAGCCAACATAAGCTTGACCTATCCTTTATACCTTGGAGGGAAAAGAAGTGCTCTCATTAAATCTGCGAAAGAAAATCTCCTTTCAGAGCTGGAAAAGCTCAGGGAGGTTAAGCAAGAGGTTTTTTACTCTGTGAACGAGGCCTATTATAAGCTCCTTAAGGCTAAAAGTATGTTATCGCTCGCAAGGGATACAAAAAAACAGCTTGAGGCTCACTTAAGAGAGGTTAAAGCCCTCGTTGAGGTTGGAATAGCGTCAAGGAGCGATCTTCTGAGAGTGGAAGTTGCACTGGCTAATGCTGATCTCGGAATAATAAGGGCGGAGCATGCGGTAAAACTGGCGAGGCTTGGATTAAAATTTGCTATCGGGCTTAATATCGATGAGGATATAAAGGTTAAAGAGGAGTTGGGATATTCGCCTATAGGAGGTGAGTTAAGCGAGTATCTTAAAGAAGCGTACTCAAGAAGGCCTGAGATTCTCAGCGTTCAGCACCTTATAAGTGCTCTTAAGGCAAGTGAACGTGCTGCTCTCGCTGACTATAGGCCTCAGCTTCTTCTTTCTGCTAATTATCAGTGGAGCGGTGATACCTTCCCTCCGGAGGACAATAGCTGGAACGTTGCGCTGGTTTTAAGCTTTAAGCTTTTTGATGGTGGGGAGACTAAGGGAAAGGTTAAGGAGGCAAGAGCTAACCTAAGAAAACTTGAGGCTACGTTTGAGAATTTGAAAAAGGGGGTTGCCTTAGAGGTAGAATCTGCCTATCTTTCTGTTAAAGAGGCGGAGAAGAGAATAAAAGTAGCAGGTGCTCAGGTTGAGAAAGCCCTTGAGGATTTCAGAATAGCTGAGGAGGAGTACAAGGCTGGTGTGGGAACAAACATAGATGTTCTCGATGCTCAAACTGCGTGGAAGGAAATGAAAGTAAATTATATACAAGCTCTTTATGATGCAAATGTGGCAGTTGCTAAACTACTTTTGGCTATAGGGAGGGATAGACATTGAGAAAACGGTTCGGGTTTCTCGTTGCTTTGCTTCTTTTAGCAAGCGTTCAGGGGGTAGCTTTTGCCAGAGATTTACCGCCAGTTAAGATTGTGGTCGCTAAAGTTCGCGTTTTTAAGAAAGTATTTACGTTTACCGCCAATGCTATGGCCTTTAAGACCGTAGATCTTTTCCCCCGCGTTCAGGGAAAGATATTAAAGAAGCTTTTCGTGGATGTTGGTGATAGGGTTAGAAAAGGTCAGCTCTTGGCGCTTCTTGACGATGAGTATGCGAGAATACGCTATCAGGCAGCGTTAGCCGGTGTAAGGGCAGCTGAGGCTGCTTTGAGGCAGGCTAAGGTGCTGGCGGATAATGCGAGGAGAGACTACTACAGGGTAAAGCAGCTCTATTCCAAAAAGGTGGTTTCCAAGCAAAAGCTTGATCATGCTAAAGCTCAGTACGAGCAGGCATTCGCTGGTTTAAGACTTGCGGAGGAAAAACTGAAGTCTGCTAAGGTTACGCTTTCTGAAGCCAATCTTCTTCTAAGCTATCATAAGATAATTTCACCGGTAGATGGCGTAGTAGCGATGAAGTTTTTCGATGAAGGGACAATGACTTCCTCGGCAAAACCCATACTGCGCTTGATACAGGATGATCCGATAAAGGTTCAGGGAGGGCTTCCTCAGGAGGCTTTATCCTGTGTCAGAATAGGTCAGGAGGTAAAGGTTTATGCGGATGCCTATCCCAATAGGGTATTTGAAGGTAGGGTGAAGATAATCTCTCCGCTTGTGGATCCGCTTTCAAGAACCTTTACAGTTGAAGCATGGGTAGATAATCATGAGCATCTGTTAAAGGTTGGGATGTTTCTGAGGGCTAAGCTTTTCGCAGGGAAGAGAAAGGTTCTCGCGATACCAGTTGGATGTATAACCTCTCTTAATAAGGTGTTTGTTTATTCTGCCGGTGTAGTGTTTGAAAAAAGACTCAGGCTTGGGGAAATTCAAGGAAATTATATCGAGGTTCTATCGGGTTTGAAACCGGGGGAGAAGGTAGTGTTTCAGCCAACAACTTGGTTGAAAAACGGTATGCATGTGGAGGTGGCTGACTAAGGATGCTTAAGCTCACGCGCTTTTCCGTCAACAGGCCCGTTACCGTTCTCATGATATTCTTCGCGGTCTTGATCATAGGAGTATTTTCCTTTACCTACCTGAAAATAGATCTCTTGCCCGAAATAGAGCCTCCAGTAATTCACGTTATAACCGTTTGGCCCGGGGCGAGCGCTACGGATGTAGAATCGGAAGTTACCAAGGTAGTAGAGGATTATATGGCGACGGTATCGGGGTTGGACGAGCTGAAATCAAAATCATTGGACAATGTATCTGTGGTATCTTGTGTTTTTAAGTGGGGAAAGAATTTGACGGAGGCAACTAATGATATCAGAGATCAACTTGACCTCGCTAAGAGGCATTTACCAGAGGGGGTGGAGGAGCCTCTCATTTTCAGATTCTCCTCGTCGATGTCCCCTGTTATGATTCTAACTTTTACGGCGAAGGAGAGCTATCCACAGCTTTATCATATCATCGATAAGCGTATAAAAGAGGCATTAAGAAGAATACCGGGTGTAGGTACCACAGTTATATACGGAGGGATAAAGCGCCAAATAAACGTCATACTTGATATCGCTAAGCTTGAGGCTTATAAAATTCCGCTTTCTAACATAAAAGAGATACTCCTTTCCGAGAATTTAACGATACCTGCTGGAACCACAGATGTGGGATCCAAGGAATTTTACCTTAGAGTTCCTGGTAGGTATAGGAACATAAGGGAAATAGCTGATACTGTCATTGGCGTTTTTAACGGAAACCCGGTGTACTTAAAGGATGTGGCTAAGGTTGAAGATGGTTATGCTGAGGAGACGATGAAAGCATGGGGAAATGGTGATAGATCTATAGTTTTACTTATAAGGAAGCAAACAGATGCTAACACGGTTGAGGTCGCAAAAAGGATCAGAGAAAAGCTTCCCTATCTTAAGAGCCTGCTTCCTAAGGATGGAGGAGTTTATATAGCGATGGATTCTTCCGAGTTTATAAAGCTTGCCATTCGCAGACTTGCTATTACTCTTTTTCAAGGATTAGCGGTCGTTATGCTCGTTACCTTCCTGTTTATAAGAAGGCTTGGAGCGAGCTTCATAATAGGTTTATCGATTCCTTTTTCTCTCATAATCACTTTTATCCTTATGTTCGCTGGCAATTACACTATAAACTTGGTTTCTCTTTCCTCTCTTGCTATAGCCTCCGGTATGGTTGTAGATAATGCGGTGGTTATACTTGAGAACATTTCAAGGTATATAGAGAGGGGTGTCAGACCTAAGGTTGCTGCGACCATCGGAGCTGCGGAAGTAGGATCAGCTGTTTTGGCTTCTACCCTGACCACGCTTGCGGTTTTCGTTCCGATGATGTTTCTTTCCGGGTTCGCGGGAATAATGTTTAAACAGCTCGCTTTCGTTATGACCGTTTCAATTTCTGCATCGCTATTTATCTCTTTAACGCTTATTCCCTCAATGGCTTCAAGAAGGCTTAAGAAGCATGTTAAGGAAGGGTTCTTCTACAGACTTGGAGAATGGGTCCTAAAGTCTCTTGAGTCATTTTATAGAAGGCTTCTTTCCTTTGCTCTTAAGTTTAGATGGCTTGTTATCATTATTGCTGTTTTGGGCATGGTCTTGACAGTTTTCCTTTTCAAGCATATAGGCACAGAGCTTATCTCAAAGCCTGATATGGGTGAGATTCATATAACTTTCTCCTTGCCAGAAGGGACGCGTCTTGGGGTTACTGAGAAATATGTTAAAAAAATAATGAAATTTGTTGAGGATAACGTGCCCGAGAGAGTCACCTATTATGGTTACTGCGGAAGAACTGAGCAGGGAATAGGAGCAGCTATGGGATTTGAAGAAGGCTCTAACCACGGTGAAGTGGGGATAAAGCTGGTGCCGAAAACGAAAAGAAAGAGGAGCGCTGAGGAAATAGCTGACACGATAAGAGCGTATATTAAGACGCTTCCCGGTATCGATAAGTATGATGTAGCTACCTCAACGTTCATGAGAGCCATGTTTCTTGGAACCAAGTCTATAGATGTTGAGATTGCTGGGGATGATCTTAAAACTGTGTTAAACATAGCTACTAAGATAAAGAAGATACTGGGGAGTATAAAGGGAGCTGTTGGAATCACTATCTCACAGAAGGAACCACGACCAGAGATATGGATAAAGGTTGACAGGGAGAAAGCTTCCTTTTTAGGTGTTAACATGGCGCTTTTAGCCGATGCCATGCGAACTTATTTTCAGGGAGATTCTCCAACGGAGTATCGTGAGAAAGGAGAGGATTATGACATAAAGCTTAGGCTGAGGAAGGATCAAAGGAATAACATAGATCTTCTATCGGAAATACCCATTCCTACCATAAATGGTGGTGTCGTAAAGCTCGGCAGTTTTGCGAGGATAGAGAGAAAAGTGGGCCCTGTTGAAATAGACAGAAAGGATAGGCGAAGGATAGTGAGCGTTCAGGCGGATGTTACAGGGAGGTCCCTTGGAGATGTGGAGCGCGATCTTAAGGAAGAGCTTTCTAAACTTAAGCTTCCGCCCGGAGTTACTATAACTTTTGGTGGAGAGACCAAGCAGAAAAGGGAGACTTTTGTTGACTTGATAAAAGTTTTGTCTCTTGGTATCATACTCGTGTATATGGTTATGGCTTCACAATTTGAAGCCTTTCTCGATCCCTTCGTTATAATGTTTTCAATTCCTTTTGCCTTCACGGGTGTTGCACTTGGACTTTATGTGTTTGGACAACCCTTAAGCACTCATGCTTTTCTCGGCGTTATTATGCTTGTGGGTATAGTCGTTAATAATGCGATAGTTCTCGTTGACTATACCAATCTTCTTAGAGCGAGAGGGTATAGGCTTTTCGATGCTGTGCTTGAGACTGGCGTAAGAAGGTTAAGGCCTGTTTTGATGACCTCCATAACTACTATAGGTGGAATGATTCCCATGCTTCTTTCACAGGGGGAAGGATCGAGAATATGGAAGCCTTTAGCATCTGTTATGATAGGAGGGTTGACTTTCTCCACGCTGGTGACCTTGGTTCTTGTGCCTGTGGTTTATACTATCGTGGAGCAGTATATCAGGAGGAAGAAGAGATTTGTTGAAGGAAGAGAAAGTGCGAGGTAATCTTTGGAAACATTTGTGGGGAAAAGTGAGGAGGTTTTACCTCGTTCACTTTAGGATGGAGTATGTAGAGAGACAGCTTTCCCGACGAAGGGGAAGCTGTCTACAATGTGGAAGGTGTTGTAAGCTCGGGGTAAGGTGCCCGCACCTTACCCCGGATAATAAATGTAGAATTTATAACCACAAGCGTCCCAAACAGTGCGTTTACTTTCCAATAGATGAGCGAGATCTTGCCGATGTGGATTTTCAATGTGGGTATTATTTCGTGGATGATTAGCCGAAAAGCATCTTGAGACCGATAGCTATCAGAACCCCTCCAGAAGCTATCCTTATGTACTTAAGATAGGCGGTTATCTTACTGAAAAGCTTAAAGGCTTTATTTATGGCTAATCCCGTTATAAAAAGTGGGATTCCGAAGCCCAAGGAGTATGCTAAAAGCAGAGTTCCTCCCTTTAGGGCGCTTCCGCTTGATGCGGCGTATAGAAGAATGGTCGCGAGTATGGGACCTATGCAGGGAGACCATCCTAAGCTGAACGATATTCCCATGATGAATGCGCTTATGAAAGGGATGGCTTTCTTTCCTCTCCCTGTGTTCGAGAGGGAGAAGCCAAATTTCAATATATATTTATCGAATATAAACTGAATGCCGAAAAGCAAGGCTATTGCTCCTCCGATATATCTTATTGCATCGCGATGCTTTGTAAGAATGCTTCCGAGAGCACCGGCGCTATAACCTAAGGCTATAAATATAGAGGATAGGCCCGCTATAAATGCGAGTATCTCAAGCATTACCGTTGGGGTAGAGCTCTTTCCCTCTATATCCTCGGTGGATAGACCTGC
>JAGHDO010000055.1 GCA_021159885.1 Synergistota bacterium
AGAGCAAGCGCTATTATCAATATCTTAAAGACACTGTCTTTAAGTAGTCTTAGTCTAAGATTACCGTTCTTATCCAAGGCTTCTTCCTTCCTCCACGCTTAGCTTCTTAATAATATATCTTCCAATTATTCCCACAATGGTTGTAATAATAAGCAGGAAAAGTCCTATTTCGATTAAGGAAGATAGATGAAGTTTCTCAGTTGCTTCCGTGAATTCGTTGGCTATAACGCTTGCCATCGTATTCCCAGGAGAGAAGATGCTATTTGGAATACAGTTTGAATTTCCTATAAGCATTGTTACTGCCATTGTTTCTCCCATGGCTCTTCCGAGGGATAACAGAATCCCAGCTAGTATTCCTGAACGAGCATAAGGTATTATAACGTACCTTATTACCTCATATCGGGTAGCTCCAAGCGAGTAGGCTGCTTCCTTTATATCATGCGGGACCAGCTCTATAACTTCTCTTCCTAAGGAAGCAGAATATGGCACTATCATTATGGTTAGTATCAGAGAAGCGGTGAGTATCCCAACGCCTATAGGAGGGACACCTATGGCTATTTCTAACTTCCTAACGAGGGGAACGAGCACGAAGAGTCCCCAGAAACCATATATAACAGAGGGAATACCCGCTAATAGCTCGGTTAAGCTCTTTAAAATCGAGGATATAGCTCCTTTTCTAAGATATTCTCCGAGCAATATGGATATGGAGAGGGACATAGGTATGGATAAAAGCAAGGCCAGGAAGGAGGTTAAAAGTGTACCAACCAGAAAGGGGAGAGCACCGAAGGTTTTACTTACAGGGTCCCAATCTTTTCCAAAGAAGAACTTAATACCGAAAGCCTTCAATGAGGGTATAGAGTATATCAGGAGGCTTAGAAAAATAGCTAATAGTAAAACGATTACTCCAAGAGCTCCTATTAGTATTGTAGCTTTAAATAAGTGATTTTTATCCACGGCAACCATACCTCCTGAGTTTCTCAATAATGATTATATAGCTAACTTCAAAATGGCGCAATTGGTTACTGGTTTTAAATTGGCTCCTGTGTTAAAATTTCCCTTGTTAGAACGTATTGAAAGGAGGGAAACTCATGGGAGCTCCCAAGATTGATAGTTATAGTTTTGGAGAGATTATCATTGATGGTGTAAAATATAAAAGTGATGTAGTGGTATCTCCGGTAGGCGTTTTCCCAAATTGGTGGCGGTTGGAAGGGCATAAGCTTCAGCTGGAAGATCTCAAAGATTATTTATCCAAGGTGGTCATAGATGTTTTGATTGCAGGAACGGGAGCAAGTGGCCTTATGAAGGTTAGCGATGAAGTAAGGAGAGAAATGAGAGCGAGAGGAATAGAGCTCATAGCTTTACCAACAGATGATGCCTGTAAGCTATATAACGAGTTGAGGGAGCATAAGAGAGTAATGGGGGTGTTTCATCTAACATGCTGAAAGATGTAAGAAAAGCGCTCTTCGCCTTGAGCGATAAAAGTGGGGGCGAAGTTTTTGCTCGCTTTCTAACGGATAGGGGAGTTGAAATCTTTGCTACTGATGGAACGGCGAGATATTTGAAAGAAAAGGGGATCTCTGTGAGTAAGCTTTCATCGCTGACGGGATTTTCAGAGAGATGTGGTGGGAGAGTTAAGACCTTGAATGAGGAAATTTTCTCTAGAATCCTTTGTAGACCTGAGGATGATGAGTATTCTGAGAAGTTTGATTTAGTTTTCGTCGACCTATATCCATTTGAGAGAAACAAAAGCATAGAAAACATAGATATAGGGGGTGTTTCGCTAATAAGGGCGGCTGCCAAAAACTACGAGAATGTGATAGTGGTATCTGACCGAGAGGATAGCCTTTTCGTCATGAAACTACTTAAGGAGAAAGGAGATGTCCCCCTGAAGGAGAGAAAGCATCTTGCTTTCAAAGCCTTTAGAAGAACAATGCTTTACGATTTTGAGATATCTCTCTGGTTGGGATTAAACGAGAGTGAGGTAAAAGTGCTTAGGTATGGGGAGAATCCGCATCAGAAAGCCTTCTTTTACCCCTTATCGGGAAGCGATGGGACGTTTGATTTCTACGGCGATAAATCACCTTCCTTCAATAATATATACGATGCTTACAGGGCTTGGCTGCTTGTAAAAGAGTTTGAAAAGCCCGCTTGTGCCATAATAAAGCATTCGTCTCCATGTGGTGTTGCAATGGCCGATAATTCAGAAATCGCTTTTAGAAAAGCCCTTGAATGTGATCCTCTATCTGCTTATGGAGGCGTGGTGGCTTTAAACGTTCTTCCGGAAGAGAAGGTTCTCAGAGAAATAGAGAGGAAGTTCTTTGATCTTATAGTTTTACCAGAACCACCCGCTTTTGACTTTAAGAGAAGATATATAGTTCCTAAATTCTGGTCTTCAAAGTGGGACATAAGAAGTGCCTTTAGTGGGCTTCTGGTTCAGGAACCGGATAATCAGTTTGCTATCAAAAGCGATCTTGAGGAAGATGTTATCTTCTCATTTAAAGTGGTTAAGCATCTTTACTCGAACGCTATCTGCGTGGTTAAGGATAAAGCAACCGTTGGACTATGTGGAGGACAGCCAAGCAGGATTTTTGCGGTAAAAATTGCGCTATCGAGAGCGGGGGAAAGAGCCAAAGGAAGCGTTTTGGCAAGTGATGGTTTCTTTCCATTTCCGGATAGTATTGAGGAAGCTTATAAATATGGCGTGAGAGTAATAATTGCGCCTATGGGATCCAAGCGAGATGAGGAGGTGATGAAGAGGGCAAGAGAACTGGGCATAAAATTGATCTTAGTTGAAGAGAGACATTTTAGGCACTGATTTTCTATCCTTTAAGGGGGGACTGTTGTCATGAAAAGCGATATTGAGATAGCTCAGAGTGCGAGGCTGAGGAAGATAACTGAGATAGCGTCTGAGCTTGGTATACCTGATGAATATCTTATACCGTATGGATGGTATAAGGCGAAAGTAGATTGGAGATATTTTTCCGAGATAAAGCATCGTGATGATGGGAAACTTATTATGGTCACCGCTATAACTCCCACTCCAGCTGGAGAAGGCAAGACCACTACCACTATAGGGTTGACTCAAGCGCTTGTTAAGCTTGGTAAGAAAGCGATGCTCTGCCTCCGTGAGCCTTCCTTAGGACCCTGCTTTGGAGTTAAGGGAGGAGCTGCTGGAGGGGGATACTCTCAGGTTCTTCCGATGGAAGATATTAATCTTCACTTTACGGGAGATATACATGCGGTTGGAGCAGCGCATAATCTCTTAGCTGCAATGATAGATAATCACATTCATCAGGGAAACGCGCTTAATATAGATCCAAGAAGAGTAAGCTGGGGACGCGTTGTAGATATGAACGACAGAAGCTTAAGAAGGATAATAATCGGTTTGGGAGGACCAGCTCATGGAGTTCCCCGGGAGAGTCGATTCGATATCACAGTGGCATCTGAGGTAATGGCTATACTTTGTCTTTCACGGAGCATAGATGAGTTGAAGGAAAGGCTTGGAAACATAGTTGTGGGCAGAACATATGATAAGAAGTTTGTGAGAGCGCGGGATCTAAACGCGCAGGGTGCTATGACTGCTCTTCTAAAAGATGCTCTAAGTCCTAACTTGGTTCAGACGATAGAAGGGGTTCCAGCCTTTGTTCATGGAGGTCCTTTTGCCAACATAGCGCATGGTACCAATAGCATAATGGCCACTCAAATGGCTCTCAAACTGAGAGAATATGTTGTCGTTGAAACGGGTTTTGCCAGTGATCTTGGGGCAGAGAAGTTTTTCAACATCGTGTGTAGAGTAGCAGGATTTGCGCCTGAAGCGGTCGTCTTGGTAGCCACGATAAGAGCCCTTAAGATGCATGGAGGTAAGGCAAAGGATGAACTGAGTCAGCCCGATTTGGAAGCCTTGAGAAAAGGGTGCGAAAACCTGAAAAAGCATATAGAGAACGTTAGATATTATGGGGTGCCTGTAATTGTCGCGCTCAATAGATTTCTTTCAGATACTCCAGAGGAGATAGAGATGGTCAAGGAAATTTCTCTTGCTAATGGTGCGAGGTTTGCCCTGTCGGAGGTTTGGGAAAAGGGTGGAGAGGGAGGATTAGATCTCGCTCGTGAAGTTCTCGATGCAATAGAGAATGATAAAGGTGAATTTAAGCATCTATATGATCTTGATCTTTCTATAAAAGAGAAAATAAATAAAATAGCCAAGTACATGTATGGAGCTGATGGTGTTGAATATTCTAAGATTGCTGAGAGAGAGATATCTGAGCTTGAAAGAAATGGCTTTGGAAAGCTTCCCATATGTATGGCTAAGACTCAGCTTTCCCTTTCAGATGATCCGTCCCTTAAGGGGAGACCTTCTGGCTTTAAGATTACTATAAGAGATGTAATGCTGTCTGCAGGAGCAGGGTTTGTAGTACCTATTGCAGGTGAGATAATGACCATGCCTGGTCTTCCGAAAAAGCCAACTGCAGAGATGATAGATGTAGATCCCAATGGAAGAATAAGCGGACTATTCTGATTTTCTTAATTTTGACGGAATAAGAGTTAAAAGCAAGCCGGCGGAAATAAGACTCAACCCGGCGCATATTGATAGAGCAAAGGGGCTTCCATATTTGTCCCATAGGAAGCCGGTAAGTAAACTTGCTGGGAGTAAAGCTACTCCGGTAAGAGTGTGATATATTCCATAGGCAGTTCCTCTAATATGTTCAGGAGCCATATCTGCTATGAAAGCTCTCTCTACGCCATCGGTTATTCCTAAATAAATTCCATAGAGACCGAATAGGAGCCAGGCGTAGAAGGTAGTATATGCGAGAGCGAATCCTGTGTAAGCTAAGGAGTATAGTAAAAATCCTATGAATATCATGTTTATCCTTCCTAATTTATCTGATAAAGCTCCGCCATAATATGCTGAGAATGTATAGCATACGTTTACAAATAGCCACATGAGTGGGAGAACAGCAGTTGGTGCTCCCATCTCTTGGGCACGTAGCAGGAGAAATGTATTGCTCGAATTCCCAAGGGAGAAAATCAACGCTATCACTAAAAACAGCTTAAGTTCTCGGGGAAGTTCTTTTAGGCTTTTTAAATATGGTTTTTCACCTGGTTTCAATGATATAGCCTCTCTGACATGGAAGGCGAGTATCATAACAGCGAAAGCGCCGGGAATAGCTGTTAATATGAAAAGAGTTCTATAGTCAAAGTTTATCCTGGGGAGAAGCGCAAAAGCAATTGCGGGTCCAAGGATGGCTCCAAGTGTATCCATTGCCCTGTGAAAGCCAAAGGCTTTTCCGTAAAGCGAGGGTTCAGTTGAGTCAGCGATTAAGGCATCTCGTGGGGAGGTTCTTATACCCTTTCCAGCCCTATCGAGAAACCTTAGAGTCATTACTCCGCTTCCTGTTTCAGATAGGCCAAGCAGGGGCTTTGAAATTGCGGAGATAGTGTATCCGATAAGCGCTAAGAGCTTTCTTCTCCCAAGCCTATCTGAGAGATACCCTCCAAGAATTTTAAGCAAACTTGAGGAGCTTTCTGCTATTCCCTCTATGCCTCCGAGGGCTAATGCACTTAACCCCAATACTTTTGTTATAAATATGGGTAACAAGGGGTAGATCATTTCGCTCGCGGTATCATTTAGGAAACTTACGAGGCCTAATATTACGACATTCTTAGGTAACCTTTTCAATAGAGAGCACCTCCTTTTCTTTCTGTAAAACTGTGATATACTTATAGTATCTCTGAAGTACAGCTACTTGATTGTGAAAGGAGGGAGAGCTCATATGAAGGTAGATGTGCTCACCATAGGCGGTGGTCCTGGAGGTATTATAGCATCCGTAACCGCTAAGAAGAACTATCCTGATAAGAGTGTTCTTCTCGTAAGAAGGGAGGAAAAAGCCGTAGTTCCATGTGGTATACCCTATATTTTTGGTACTCTTGATTCAGTTGACAAGAACCTTATATCGGACACCGTGCTTTCAAACAATGGCGTTGATCTCTTAGTAGACGAGATTATTGATCTTGATGTTGAGAGAAAGGTGGTTAGGACGAAAGGGGGTAAGGAGATTCATTACGATAAGCTGATATTAGCAACTGGATCTCATCCTGTCGTTTTGCCTATTCCAGGTCATGATCTTGATGGCGTATGGTTCGTTAAGAAGGATTATGCCTATCTATCTCGTCTTAAAGAAGCAGTTGATGAGGCCAATGATGTGGTAATAATAGGCGGAGGATTTATCGGTGTTGAATTTGCCGACGAGATATCTAAAAAGGGTAAGAAAGTAACCATAGTTGAAATTCTTCCTACTCTTTTGGGCAAAGCCTTTGATGAGGAGTTCTGCAAAGTGGCTGAGGAAGAGCTTGTGAAAAAGGGTGTAAGCGTGAGAACCAGCGCCAGGGTTAAAAGTATAGAGGGTAGCGGGAAGGTGGAAAAGGTGATATTAGACGATGGAAGCGAGATAAATGCAGATGTGGTCATAATGTCCGTTGGAGCTAAGCCAGAAGTTTCGCTTGCTAAGGAAGCTGGTATAAAACTTGGGTATACAGGTGCTATAGAGGTGGATACCTTTATGAGAACGAGCGCTAAAGACGTATTTGCGGTTGGAGATTGCGCTGAGCACAAGTGTTATCTTACCGATGTCGGTGTGTGCCCTATGCTTGCTTCAATAGCGGTTGCGGGAGCGAGATTAGCTGGCTCGAATTTGTATCAAATAAGGGTTATGAAGAGGACACCAGAGTCTATATCCGTTTTCTCGACTTTCGTTGGAAGTACCGCATTTGGAAGCTGCGGTTTAACCGAAACCATGGCGAGGAATCATGGGTATGATATCGTTATAGGTGAGTTTACCGGTGTAGATAAACACCCAGGGACATTACCAGAGACGAAAAAGCAGAAAGTTAAGCTCATTGTAGCAAGGTCGTCTGGAATGATAATCGGTGCCCAGGTTATAGGGGGTAACTCCGTTGGAGAGCTGATAAACCTTTTGGGGCTCGCGATTCAAGAGAAGCTAACCGCTGCCGAGCTTGCAACGACTCAGATAGGAACGCATCCTTTATTAACGGCTCCTCCGACAGCGTATCCGGTTATAATGGCTGCTTTAAACGTTTTATCTAAGCTATGATTCCTCCCCATATTACCTGATCACCGAGGTAAAATGTGGCAACTTGTCCTGGAGTTATAGCGGGAAGGGGAGAAAGAAGGGATACTTCCGCACTTCCGTTTAAAAGCGTAAACTTGGCTTTGGAGGGAGGGGTATGGTATCTTATTTTTACCTCTCCCTCCATGTTTTTTTGAATAGGGGTTAACCAGTTCACTTCAGTAACGATGAACCTTTCCCTAATAAGATCCTCATAGCTTCCTACAATAATCTCATTTTTTAGTGGATCAAGCTTTACTATATACTGTCTCTTTCCTGCAGCTATCCTAAGTCTTCTTCTCTGTCCAACGGTGTAGAGTCCTATTCCATCATGTTCCCCAAGCTTTTTGCCGGAAGTATCTCTTATCAGTCCCTTTTTAAGTTTGCTTCCGAGATTTCTTTTTATGAAGTCTCTGAAGCTTCCTTTTATAAAGCAGATGTCTTGGCTTCCTTTAAAGCTGGTGAATCTATCTATTCCTATTTTTCTTGCAAGGTTTTTAACCTCTACCTTGGTAAGGTGTCCAACGGGGAAAATCGTCCTTTCAAGATATTTTATATCAACGAGTGAAAGAAAATAAGACTGATCTTTAATCGGGTCCTTTCCCTTAAAGAGTCCAAAAGGCTTTTTTTTCGTTATAGCATAGTGCCCGGTAGCTATTTCATCTGCGTTGAGCAAGCAAGCCTGTTTGTATAGCTCAGGAAACTTTATATACCTATTACACATAGCGCATGGATTGGGTGTTCTTCCTACAGAGTATTCTTTCAAGAATGGAGATATCACTTTTTCCTTGAACGCCGATATAAGATCTTTTACTATAAGGTTTATGCCCAGAATCTGAGCGATCCTTCGCGCGTTTTCCAAATCCTGTTCTTCATTTAGGAGGAGGGTCAAACCTATTACTTCATATCCTTTTTCCTTAAGAAGAAAAGCAGATATAGCGCTATCGATTCCTCCACTTATACCTATTATTACCTTTTTTCTCATATCTTTATCGTCATAACATTTCCCTCAAGAGCGTCTATCCAAAGCAGTCTTTTCTCAAGAGTGGTGCCAATATCAAGAAGGATTTTTAAAACCTCACATGTTTGAAACCCTGCCGTTAACTCCACAAGGGGCGCTATTGCGGGGATGAGGCTGGGGGACTTTACACCTTTGGGATAAAGTATCTCGATATCCTTTTCTTCTCTTATGACACATACTCTTCCCCACCAGCCATCCACTGCTCCATGAACTACTGGTATTCCAAGCTCAACAGCGCTTCTTACGAGAATTTTCCTTGATTCTACGTTATCCAGCGCATCTACCACGACATTAGCTCCCTTAAGAAGACTCTTAGCATTTTCCCATGTTAATCTTTCACGTTTTGGGATAACTTCTACGCCCGGATTTATCTCTAAAGCTCTCCGTCGAGCTTCTTCCGCTTTCGATCCTCCAATGTTGTTAACCCTTGAGAGAATCTGTCTATTTAAATTGCTTTCCTCGAAAACCTCGGGATCTATGGCTACTATTTTTCCGATACCGACTCTGATCAAAGCTTCTATTATAAAGCCTCCGAGACCCCCACATCCAACCACCGCTACAATGCTTTCCTTGAGCTTCTTCTGTCCCTCTTCTCCCCAGAGAGGTATCTGCCTCGAATATCTTTCCATCATTCTCCTTTAAACTACCTCTATCTTTAGGCTTTCCGACATTTCCCTTAGGGCCCATTCATGCTTATCATCGCTGATGCTGGCGCATCCATCACGGTAGACCTTTACGGGATATCCTATCATTTTGGCATGCGCTCCCGTATAAAGAACACATATATTCGTTAGAACACCTGTTAGGTATATCTCCTTGATTGAGAGTCTTTTTAGGACCTCCTCAAGACGCGTTCCTATGAATCCATCGTACGTTCTTTTTTCAACCATGATATCTTCCAGAAGAGGAGAGAGTTCTCTAATTACCTCGGCTCCCCAGCTTCCTCTTATTGCATGGGGAGGCCAGTCTTTAAACTCCTTGTCATTTTCGCTGTGTGCATCGCATACATATATGACTTTGCCCTCTTTTCTAAACTCGAGGATCTTATCTTTTATAAAGGGAACGATCCTTTTTCCGCTTTCACCAATATATAGCTTTCCTTCAGGTTCTATAAAGTCGTTAAGCATGTCTATGACGAGGAGGGCCTTCACGCTCTTTCACCTCCCTCTCATCAGGAATTCGATAATGAAATTCATTTCCCTCTCTCTTAGAAAGGAGGCAATTGATAGGTAAATTTTCCATTTTCCAGGCGAGACCTCCTCAATAGAGGAAGCTTTAACGGGAAGTATCCCAAATTTTGGAAGCTCCGAGAGAAGTTTCTCTATTCTTTCCGAAGAGCTGCTTTCTATCTCTACCATGCGTACATTGGGAACCTTGCGCAAATTTCTGCCACTCTCCTTCTTATTATTGAGAGCTTTGTCTCATTGTCCCTTTCCTTTATCGTTTCATATATGAGCTCAGCTATCTCTCTCATCTCATCTTCTCCCATGCCTCTTGTGGTAAGCGCTGGAGTTCCCAATCTTATTCCACTCGTTATAAAGGGCGATCTTGGATCGTAAGGAATCATATTTTTGTTCACTGTAATTCCAACGCTTTCCAGGAGTTTCTCTGCTTCTTTGCCGGTTACGTTAAAGCTTCTGAGATCTATCAAAAGGAGGTGGTTATCAGTACCTCCGCTTACGAGTCTAAAACCTTTCTCTTTCAGAGCTTCAGCGAGAGCTTTGGCGTTATCTACTATCTTTCGGGCGTAGTTCTTAAAAGAGGATTTAGATGCTTCAAGAAAGCAGATGGCTTTTCCCGCTATCGCGTGGAGGAGAGGGCCTCCTTGTATGCCAGGAAAGACCATCTTATCTATTGCGGGTCCATATTCTTTTTTGCAGAGTATGAAGGCTCCACGAGGGCCTCTCAGTGTCTTATGAGTTGTGGATGTTATAAAGTCAGCGTGTGGAACGGGAGTCGGGTGAACTCCACCTGCTATTAAACCCGCTATATGGGCTATGTCTACCATAAAGTAGGCTCCCACGGAATCAGCGATTTCCTTAAATTTCTTGAAATCAATGATTCTGGGATAGGCGCTTGCTCCTGCCAAAATCAGCTTTGGTTTTTCCTTCTCAGCGAGCTTGTAGATTTCCTCGTAATTCAAGGTCTCAGTTTCTTTGTCTACACCGTAGTGAATGACATCATAGAATAGCCCTGAGAAGTTAACTGGGCTTCCATGAGATAGGTGTCCACCATGGGATAGGCTCATCGTCATGATCTTATCTCCGGGTTTAAGAAAAGCAAAATACACTGCCATGTTAGCCTGGGTCCCCGAATGGGGTTGAACGTTGGCATGCTGAGCCTTAAATAGAGAACAGGCTCTTTCTACGGCTATTCTTTCAATCGCTTCTACATATTGGCAGCCCCCGTAGTACTTTTTACCCGGATAGCCCTCCGCATACTTATTGGTGAGTATCGACCCCTGAGCTTCAAGAATGGCAGGAGAGACAAAATTTTCACTTGGTATAAGCTCTAAACTCTCTTTCTGCCTTTTTTCCTCGTTTCTTATAAGTGATGCTATTTCTGGATCTACGCTCTCGATGAAATTCATTTTTCGCTCATCCTCCCATTAGAGACTTTTTTATAAAGATGATCGCTTCTCTTGGTGAAGAGACTTCATATATTTCATCCGCCTTGAAATTCTCTCTTCTTAGCTCCCATCCCGCCAAACTTATAACGCGTTTTCCAAGCCTTAACGCTATAGCTATCTCGCTTAAGGTTCCATATTTACCTTCAAGAGCTACTATTATATCAGAAGCCTGAGCGATTAGAAAGTTTCTAAACGCTCCCAAAGCGGTAGGGAGAGAGTAAGTTAAGTATCTGTTTCCCTCTGTCCTTGATGTACCAGGGAGGATCCCTATAACGGTTCCGCCTTCTTCTGAGGCCCCTCTTGAGACTTCTTCCATCACACCTCCACCGCCTCCACAAAGTATAATCCATCCCTCTCGTGCTATAAGTTTTCCAAGTTCGAATGCTTTTTCTCGTGCAGCTTGAGAAATATCATGGGAGCCTCCTATGACCCCGATGTAAAGCTTTTCTTTCAAGTTTATCCCTCCCTCCTACTTCATTTTAACACATATATATACCATATCTTCATGTTATGAAGCCTCTTAATCGGTTTCATCGAAAATCTCGCCTTTTCTTTTCCATATGTTGTGGTATATATTAAGTGTAAGCTCTATATCTTGGGGTGATGGGCTTTGAGATGTCCTTTTTGTGGAAACTTAGAAAGCAGGGTTATAGACTCTCGTCCTGTAGAAGAGGGCACAGCTATAAGAAGAAGGAGAGAGTGTTTAAACTGCAAGAAGAGGTTTACCACTTATGAGAGAATAGAATCTCCCGTGATGCTCGTTATAAAGAAAGATGGTAGAAGGGAAATGTTTGATAGAGAGAAGATAATAAGAGGATTGCTTAAAGCTTGTGAGAAAAGACCCGTCTCGAGAGAAAAAATAGAGGAGATAGCGAGCAAAATAGAAACAGAGTTGAGGATGGAGGGAAGAAAGGAGGTATCGAGTAAAGAAATAGGGGAAAGAGTGATAGAGGCCTTAAAGGAAATAGATAAAGTTGCTTATGTGAGGTTTGCTTCTGTTTACCGGGAGTTCACTGATCTCTCTCATTTCATAAAAGAGCTTGAAAGTCTTTTAAATAAGACGATAGAGATAAAGGAGGCGAAGGAGGAATGACAAGAAGCCTTAGCCTCTTTGAGGTTGCCGAGACCACAGATAAGGCTCTTCTCGTTGAGGCGATCTCTAAGGAGGAAACGAGCTCCTGGAATCCGAGGAGAATTTACGAGGCTCTTATAAGGGAGGCCAAGGTCGAGCCTCTGGTCGCTCATCAAATAACCAGGGAGGTTGAGGAAATACTCTTAAAGAGCGGTATAAAGAGGATAACTACGGCGTTTATAAGGGAACTCGTTAACGTTAAGCTTTTTGAATACGGTTTTCCTGGAAGAATCCGCGATCATGCACGTGTTGGGATGCCTATATATGATGTTGAGGAGGTAATATTCTTCCCCAACAAGGAAAATTCCAATACCTCCCATAACCCTGAATCCATCAATCTTACGATAGCGGAAACCATCCTGAAGGAATATGCTCTTAAGAAGATATTTTCTCCTGATGTGGCAGATGCCCATCTTGAGGGAGATATTCATATTCACGATCTTGGTATGGTAAACAGGCCCTATTGTTCAGGGCAATCTCCAGCATATGTGGTTAAGTTTGGGCTCAATATTCCCTCGATAACTTCGGTTTCTCATCCTGCGCGTCATGCCGAGGTTTTGCTTGCTCACCTTCTTAAAATGACCTCCGTTCTTCAGAACCACTTTGCAGGTGCTATAGGCTGGGACGCGGTCAATATGTTTTTTGCTCCCTTTATCGAGGGACGATCAGACGAAGATGTAAAACAGCTTGCCCAGATGCTAATCTTTGAATTTAATCAGCTTGCGGGGGGTAGAGGTGGTCAAGTAGCCTTTACAGATATAAATCTTTACTGGGAAGTTCCTGCTCATTTCAGAGACGTTCCAGCATTAGGACCGGGAGGAGAACCAACGGGTAAAACTTATGGTGAATATCTTGAGGAATCTCAAAGGTTCTTGAAAGCGCTATTTGAGGTTTACCTTGAAGGAGATGCGCAAAACAAGCCCTTCTTCTTCCCAAAGCCCCTTCTTCACATAACGGAGGATTTCTTCAAAACTCCGGGGTGGGAGGAATGTCTTGAGCTTGCTTGCAGAGTCTCATCTGAGAAGGGAAATACCTACTTTGTTTTCGATAGAGGAGGACAAGCTAAGCTTTCTGAATGCTGCAGATTGCAGTTTGAGCTGACCGAAGAGGATCTTAAGGAAGCAAGCACTCCTTGGAAAATGAGATATTCAGCACTTCAAAATGTGACTATAAATCTTCCAAGGATAGCCTATAAAGCGAAAACGCAAGAAGATCTCTTTGCCGGCATAGGCAAGGCTATGGAGCTGGCAGTGTTAGCTCACCTTCAGAAAAAAGACTTCATAAGAAAACTCTTAAGCTTAGGAGATACAAGCCCACTGTCTCTTCTTTTGATAGACCATGATGGTGAGCCTTATCTTCGCTGGAATAAGGTTTCTTTCCTCGTGGGACTTCTTGGCTTAAACGAAATGGTTCAGTATTGGACTGGTAAGGAGCTTCACGAAAGCGAGGAAGCGTTTAAGCTTGGACTTGCAATTGTAAACTATATGTCGCTTAAATGTGAGGAGCTGGGGGAGAAGTTTAACCTTAAGCTTGTTCTTGAGCAAACTCCTGCGGAGTCTACAGCATATAGGCTTGCTCGCCTTGATCTTAAGCACTATCCTGATAAGGCTTCGCAAGTCGTTAAGGGAAATATTCAGGATGGAGGGGTATATTACACGAATTCTACTCATATAAATTATTCAGTGGATATTGATCCTATAGATAGGGTTATCAGGGAAGGGGAGTTTCATCCCTTTATAAAAGCAGGTGCTTTAACTCATATATGGATGGGAGAATATAAGCCTGATCCGAGGTCACTATCAAAGTTTGTTATAAGAACCTTTAGGAACTCTAATAACACACAGATAGCTTTCTCTCCAGAATTTACTATATGCTTGGATTGTGGAAAAACCTCACGTGGTCTTAATGAGATATGCCCATATTGTGGATCATCAAGCGTAGATGGTATAACGAGGATCACCGGGTACTTTACAAGAACTTCGAGCTGGAATAAGGGTAAGAGAGCGGAGCTTAAGGACAGGAGGAGAGTGAAGCTGAATTGAGCTTCAAGGTTGCAACATGGCTTTCAACAAGCTTTGTGGATTGGGACGGAAATATTACAGCAGTCTTTTTCACGCCAGGGTGTAATTTTAGATGTCCTTTCTGCCATAATCATGAAATAGTTTTCTTTAAGGGAGAGGGAATTCCTCTTGAAAGCATTTTGAACAAATTAGAAGAGAAGAAAAATTGGCTTGATGGTATAGTGATAACAGGGGGGGAACCAACCATTCATTCCAATCTGCCGGAGGCTCTTGAGACGATAAAGAAGAAGGGGTGGAAGATCAAGCTTGACACTAATGGTTCTAATCCTTCTATGCTTAAATCACTAATAGATAATGATCTTGTGGATTTTATAGCAATGGATGTGAAATCCTCTCCCTCAAAGTATGCGAAGGCTTCCGGTGTTAACGTTGACCTTTCTCTTATCTTTAAGAGCATAGAGATCCTCCTTTCCATGGATAATGGTAAGGTAGAGTTTAGGACTACCGTGGTGCCCACTCTCGTTGAAGCTGAAGATGTCAAGGAGATAAGGAAAATCATCGGTCCTGATTCAAGATATGTTTTACAATCGTTTGTTCCGGGGAACGCTTATAGTCCCTTTTTTAGAAGACTTTCTCCTTATAAGAGGGAGGAAGTTCAATCTTGGGATGATAAAGCTATCTTGCGTGGATTCAGGGAAGGGAGCTGACCTTTTAAGGCTCCCTTCCCGTCCTCGCTTTGTTTCCTCTAAAGGTGGGCCAATTGCAGTCGGAGGAATTGGCTCCTATGCAGTAGAATTTTCCTCCTGTAGTTCCAACGAATAGCTTATCTCCCTTAAGTGACGGGGATGATAAAATGGGAGAATTCTCCTCAACTATCCATTCTTCATCCCCGTTATCTATATCGAGGCAGTATATATTGCCGCTTGAGTCTCCAAAATAGAGATACCCGTCCGTTGGAGAAGGGGATGAGAGGGCAGTTCCTTTGGCTTCATAGGTCCAGAGCAGTCGACCATCTGATGAGCTTAAAGCGTAAAGCGTTCCTCCGGAAGATGGTATGAAAACAATACCATTTGATAGTGAGGGAGGAGAGCTTATTTCACTTCCAGCCAGAAAATCCCACATCTTATCGCCATCGTTGAGCTCTAAACAGTATACTTTTCCAACCGAGGTCCCCACATACACGTAGCCGTCATTATCTATGGCTACTCCTGCTATAATGGGAGCTTGTGCTTCGAAGTTCCAAAGTTCCTCTCCGTTTGAGGCATCTATACAGTATATATACCCTGATAGGGAGCCAATAATGAGTTTTCTATCTTCAATGGCAGGGGTCGAAACGAGGGAGCCGCTTACCTCCTTTGACCATATAAAGTCTCCTCCCGTTGATATAGCGTAAAGGACTCCATCCGTAGTTGCAAAAAAGATTTTCCCATCACAGAAAGCTGGTGAAGATACAATGGGAGAAGATGTCTCGTATTCCCACAGCTTTTCTCCACTTTCCAGGCTTAAGCAGTAAAGCTTCCCGTTCATGGAAGCGATATAAACGGCACTGCCCTCAATAAGTGGAGAAGCTTTTATCTTTCCCTGAATTTCATACTGCCAGTTTATACTCCCGTCCTCTGTATTAAAGCAGAGTATCTTGCCATCTAAGGAAGCTACTACAACTCGGTCCCCGCTTATAGCTGGAGATGCATAAATAGGAGAGTTGATAGAATAGCTCCAAATTTCCTCTCCCATTTCTTCCTCTCCACAAGCGCATAGAAGTTGGCTCCCTATAAATATTGCAAAGGTTAGAGCAATTAAAAAGATTCGCTTTCTCAACTTTCCGATTCCTCTCCCTTCTCGTCAGCGCTTTCTTCTTTTTCCCTTTCGAGCTCCTCGTTTTGCTTTTTCTCAGCCATCGGGGGTCTCTTTCTAAACCTCCTTTCGAGTTCGAAGAAAACAAGTAGGACGAGAAGAATAAGGTTTACAGTTAACAACCCATTTATAGTTGCTTCTTTAGATTGGGTTTTCTTAAATTCCTCTTTGGAAACCTCTTTCAGCTTTTTTATTTCCCTTCCTATTTCCGATATCTGTGTGCTAAACTTTTTCGCTTCCTTCTCGAGATCCTCAAGGTTTTTGAAGAATACCATAGCTCTCCTTATGACGGTTGAGAGAAAATCAAGCTTAGAATCGAGTTTTTTAATCTGTTTCAACTTCTCGGCTACCTCTCTGCTAAGGAATCCCATTTCCTCCTCACTTTTTTTGAGAAATTCTTTTTTAAGAGAATCTATTTCCTTTTTTAGCGGTGTTAGATCCAGCTTTGGAAGCTTAATATTTCTTATAGCCCCCTCGAGCTTTTTGATCCTATCGCTTATTACACTCAGCTGGGTTAGCTCGCTTTTCTCAAGTGATTTAAGTGCTTCTCCTATTTTGTTTAGCTCTGGGATTATATTTTCTACTGCACTTTCTAAACTCTTGAAGCTTTCGCTCTGCTTCTGTATTAGGCTTGAGCTTGCCTCACTCTGCGCTTCCTTTAGCTTTAAGATTTTCGATTTGAGGGAATCTATCTCTACCGATAGTTTCGATAAATTAGCCTCTATTGCCTTTAAAGAGGCTAAAATCTCTTTGAGGTTATCTAGCGGAACGGCTATCTTTCCGATTTGAGGCTGTATTTTTACCTCTCCCGTTCCCTGAGCTAACGCTGCTGAGCTAAGCAGTAGGATAACCGCACATGAAACGAGGAAAACTATTCTCTTCACGCATCTGCACCTCCTCTACCGGCTTTTCTTACTTCTATTCTAACTTAACTATGAGGAAAGTTCCAGAGCTTGAAGAAGCTCCTTTTCCAAGAGCTTAAAATCATCGTTAGAGAAGGTAAGAGCATTTCTATCACCCTGAAGCTGGATTCTTACCTCCTTTACTATCCTTGTTGGGAAATCTCCGAGAACCAGAATCCTATCAGATAGAAATATCGCTTCTTGAAGATCATGGGTAACGAGAAGTGAGCTAAGGTTGAGTCTTTTAAAAATTCTTCTTAGCCATATCTGTAACCTTCTTCTCGTTATAGCGTCCAAAGAAGCAAAGGGTTCATCCAGTAAAAGCAATTTGGCGCCGGTCAATATAGTTCTAAGTAAAGAAGCCCTCTGAGCCATTCCACCGGATAACTGAAAGGGGTAATAATCCTCAAAACCGCTAAGGCCAAACTCTTCTAAAAGTTTTTCAAAGCTTTTATATGCTTCCCTCCTTGGTTTTCCCTTAAGAAGCAGGGGAAGAGCGAGGTTATCCTTTAGTCTCATCCATTCAAATAGCACTCCCTTTTGAGGCATATAACCTAAGCCTTTTTCCTTCAATTCAATCTTTCCCTCAAAGGGAATCAAGCCAGCTATAGCCTTTATCATAGAAGTTTTACCGCACCCTGAGGGGCCAATGAGGGAGAGAACCTCTCCCTCAAAAAGGGAGAAGCTCACTCCCTCAACTATAACAAGGTTATCATAATAGAGTTTCAGATCTTTTACCTTAAGTATCTCCCTATGGCTTGACAAATTCATTCGTAAAAGCTTCCTCCAGCGAAATCTTTTTCTTCAGAAATCCCTCTTTAAATAGCCAAGTCGTATATCTTTCCCATACTTCTTTCTTCTGGTATCCCCAATAGGGAGCATCGGCCTTATATCTTGGAGAAAGCCATGCTTGGGAGGCATAGACTACTTTCTTATCAAGTTCAGGGGAGTACTTAAGCAGAATTTTTGCTACCTTTTTAGGATGCGCTATGGCGAATTCGTATCCCTTTGCTGTAGCTTGCATGAACTTTCTTACTAAGTTTGGTTTGTTCTTTGCGAGCTTGCGAGATGTTATTATTATAGGCGTGTAGTAATCAAAAATGGGATCAAGCTTGGCCAAGGGTATATATCCTATCTTTAACCCTTTTAGCTTTGCTGCTATTCCTTCCCATCCATAGAATATCCACTGAAAATCAAAAACGCCTTTTTTCAGTCCTGTTGCGAAGTCAAGCATTCCAACGTTTACAAATTTAACCTTGGAGATATCTCCACCAAACTTCCTCATTACATACCTTAGCGTCGCTTTTTCTATATCAGTTCCCCATGTTCCATACTTTTTACCCTCAAAATCCTTTGGAGTCGAAATATCGGATGTCTTTAGAAAGCCGTAGCCCGAAGTATTATGCTGGATAATAGCTGCTATAGATATTATTGGGATTCCCTTCCCCATAGCCATGCTTGCCATGTCCTGAAAGCTAATACCAAAATCGGCCTTCCCTATACCCACGAGCTGTTCAACCGAGAGCTTAGATGGTTGTACGATTTTAACGCTTATATTAGCTTTCTTATAAAAGCCTAATTCCTTAGCCGCGTAGATTCCACTGTGATTGGTATTTGGATACCAATCCAGCATAAGTGTGACCTTTTCCGCGCTTAGACAGGGGATTGAGGAGAAAGTTAAGATTAGCGCTGATAATAAGATACCGATGAAGAGTTTTCTTGACATGAAGCTTACACCTCCTCTTTAGTTTTTAATTTAACCCAAGGGAGAAAAAGGCTTTCTCCCAGATCTACCAGCTTGAAAAAGATAAGGCTGAAAAATACAACCACTACTATGGCAGCGAATAGCTTATCTGTGTCATAAGTGCTCATTACACGGATCATATATATGCCTAATCCTTTCTCTCCGCCAAGCCATTCGGCTATTACCGCTCCTATAACGGCATAGGAAGCTGAAATTTTTAGCCCTGATAAAATTTGAGGTAGGGTGGAGGGGATTATAACGTATTTGTATATCTGATACCGGGTTGCTTTCATAACCAGCATTACATCTATGTAATCCCGATCGATGGATTTAAAGCCTTCATAGCTATTGACCGCTATTGGGAAAAAACAAACCAGGATCACAACTACGAGCTTCGATGTGGTTCCAAGTCCTAACCATATAGTTATAAGAGGAGCTATCGCTACTATGGGTATTGACTGGGATAAAACGAGCATAGGGTATATGGAATTTCGTAATGTCTTGGAGCGGTTCATCATTATGGCTACGCATATGCCGAGCATGAATGAAATTGTTAGTCCAAGCCCTGCTTCTTTCAAAGTGGTACATGTGTGCTCCCATAGTATGCGGTAATCACTGGTAAAAACCCTTATTACCTCTGAAGGAGTTGGCAAAATATAGCTTGGTAGATCGAGAATCCTTGGCAGAATCCACCATATTCCAATAAGAATTCCCAAAGATAGAAAGGTCTCTTTTTTCATCTTCTTCTCACCTTCTACTAAGTTCTAAGAGACAAAGCCTCGCCCGGATAATTACCAGGCGAGGCTTTGTCTCATGTTTTTGCTTTCTCCCTACGCCGGTATTACCCGGATCAGGTTCAAGGGGTCGAGGACTTCCGTCCTCCTCTCAGCCCCGGGATTATGGAGCTCCCCCGCGTTTTATTCTATTTTCAAGCTAAATGTTGTTTACTCAAAGAGCTCTCGCCTTCTCATAGCCCATCTCAAAAGTGGATATCCTAAGGCAAAACAGGCAATGCTTTCTCCCAATCCTATATATACGGCGGTAAGCCAATAAGGTAGCTTAAATAGCATATGTAAGTATAAGCTTACTCCAAGCGCATTAACAACTATTGGCGGAATAGGAGCTAAATAAGGTTTCGGCATCAGGGAAGTCAGAAAGCTGGCTATTAGCGTGCACGCGCTTCCTCCTATGACATCCCATATGCCTAACCCCCCATAAAGATTTGCGATAACGCATCCTCCAAATAATCCCCACATATAATCTCTTCTTATGTAAGGTAGTACGGTTAGTGCTTCTGCCACTCTGATCTGTACCGGGCCATAGCTTATGGGCGCCAATATAATAGTTAGAGCTGCATATAGCCCACCTATCAGAGATATTTTTGCAAGCCTCTTCACATTGATATTATAGCATATGATATACTTTAAGGTAAGAAAGGAGGGGATAGCTTAATGACCCCTGAAGAAGCTAGGAGAATGATAAGGGAAGAAAAGTGGACTAAGCCTACGTCAGGCTTAGCACCGTCTTACGCGCAAGCGAACTTAGTTATATTACCTGAAGAAGATGCGTATGATTTTCTTCTCTTTGCACAGAGAAATCCCAAGCCCTGTCCTCTTCTTGAGGTTCTCGATGTCGGAGATCCCAGACCTAAGCTGATGGCTTCTAATGCTGATATACGTTATGATCTTCCTAAATACAGGGTTTATATGAAAGGGGAGCTTGTGGATGAACCGCTAAACATAGAAAAATACTGGAGAGAAGATTTGGTTGCTTTCTTGATAGGATGTAGTTTCTCCTTTGAGTGGGCTTTGATGGAAGAGGGAGTCCCCATGAGGCATATAGAAAACGGTAAAAACGTTCCTATGTATATAACCAATATACAATGTGTTCCGGCTGGTAAGTTCAGTGGTCCAATGGTTGTGAGCGCACGTCCTATACCATATGATCTTGTCGTTAGAGCTGCCATAATTACCTCGAGATTTCCCAGAGTTCATGGGGCCCCAATTCATATCGGATATCCTGAGTTAATAGGTATAAAGGACATAATGGAACCTGATTTTGGGGATCCACCTATTTTAGAGGATGGCGATATAATGGTCTTCTGGGCATGTGGGGTAACACCTCAAGCTGTGGCCATGCAAGCTAAACCTGGGCTTATGATAACCCATTCTCCTGGACATATGTTTATAACCGATGTAAAAAATGGAGATTTGACCCTTTAGGGAGTTGAAAGGGGAATGGATGATAAAAAGAAAATTTTTCTTTTTATCACGTCTGAAAAGCACCCAAGCCCTTTTGATCTTTTCGTCATGTATGATGCAGGTGCGGATGCCGTGGCTTCCTATGGGAATGTCCTTCCCGAAGAGGTTCAGAGATTAGTAGTTGATGCGATGTTTTCTCGAGGACCTAAAGGGATAAAAAACACGGCTATTTTTGTAGGGGGCAATACCGTTAAAGAGGGGGAAGCTCTTCTCGCAAAGGTCAAGGAAACGCTTTTTCCCCCTTTTGAGATATCGGTTGCTTTTGATCCGAGGGGAGCTTGCACTACATCTGCTTCTATAGTAGCTCTCATTAAAAAAGCTTTAAGGGAAAAGTTCCACCTTGACTTAGCGGAGTTGAATGTTTCCGTTCTCGCTGGAGCTGGAAATGTGGGATCCATGACGTCCTTTCTTCTCGCATCTGAGGGGGCAAGAGTTAGTATTATCGATGTAGATTTGAATAGAGCGAATGAAGTGGTTCAATCGATAAATAGAAAGATGGGAGAAGAAAGGACACAGGCTTTTACCCCCGGGGAGCTTTATGAGGCTTGTGCTGAATCCTCAGTAGTGGTCGCTACCGGACCGCCTGGTGTTAGACTGATGGATTCCACGGTCTTAAAAGGGCTTTCTAAGTGCAAGCTTGTGGTAGATATCAATCCAGTTCCGCCTCATGGGATTGAGGGCATAAAACCGGATCATAAGCTTGAGGAAATTATTCCTGGAACTTATGGGATAGGTTCCAAAATGATAGGAGCTCTTAAGCTTAAAGTAGAAAGAGCTTTTCTTAAAACGGTTTTGGAAGCACCTAAGGGCGTATTTGGATGCACGGAAGCTCTCAAGATCGCGGATAATTTGGTTTCCTTTTGAATGTCGGATAATGTATCTTATGTTAAATAAGGGGCTCTCATAGAGAGAGCCCCTTAAAATTCCTAAATTTTCTTTCTGCTATCCAAAGTGCGTTTCCATTCGCGTTTGATAGGTATATTTTATACCCGAAAAGCTCTGCTATGCCTGTGGTGAGAGATAAAAGCTGAAAAAGAAGCTTTTCCTTTTTTATTTGCCTGTGCTTCTCATAAATTTTCATCAATCCAGTGATGCTTTCCTTGTCGGGATATGAATAATTTGGGTCCAGATGTTTTCTGACAGACGCGACTATGAAAGAGGATAAAATTATGTCTCCTATTGTTGGTGATGATTTAAAGGGTTCAGCGTTTTGTAAAAGCTCCATGTTTAGTATCAGGTAGTCTCTCCATATATCTGGAAATCTCTCCTCGATAAGTTCTCCCGCAAGATAAAGAATACTCGTTAATATTATTGGCTCCAGGTATTCGTTGGCTTCTTCCAGGAGTAAACCTTCCTCGGTTGTTTCTCCTTCCCCGATTTCAACTAATATCTGTGGAGGAGTCGAAAAAGCGGGGTGAATTTTCTCGGCAAGCAATGCGGTCTCTATGGAGAGATAGACGCTTCCCTCGTCAATAAAAGCGGGAAGATTGTAAGATATGGTGTGTTCTTTCGCTGAGGGATTTGGAAATATGGAAAAATGAGGCACTTTAAACCCATTGCCTTTTTCGACATCCACGTTTACACTCCATAAAGTTTCGTTCAAAAATTCCTCAAGTCTTCTCTGCCTCAGGTCTCCTTCTTCCCATATAGCTAATTCTACGCTCACATACCCCACCTCCTATTTTTAGGTTAATCATTGGATCCTATTGGAGGTGGGATAAAGGCTCGCCCCTCGATGAGGGCATAAAAAATCCACCTCCCCTCTCCTTCCCCCTGAAGGGGACAGAAAATGAGATTACCTTTTAGATGCTCCCCTCGATCTGTTTAAGGGAGGTGGTATGCTCTTTGCGAGGCGTATATTGCGCCTTCATTTCCCGTATAAGCTCTTTTCTCTCAAAAAGCACCTCAATTGTAGCATATATGGTACTAAATGTCAAGGGGTTGAGAGAAAAAAATTTGTTTCAAATTATAAAATAACTTTTCACATTGTGGTTTACAAAGAGCGTTTTGAGAGGTATAATTCAGATTAAGGAGGGTGCAGTATGAATGAGATAGCTTCTATAAGGAAGGCATGTGAGTTACTCGATCTCTTAGCAGAAAGCGAAAAGCCAAGGGGGGTAAGCGAGCTTGCGGTTAAGCTCGGCTTCTCAAAGCCTACGGTATATAGAATTCTTCAGACGCTTCTCTCCCACGGGTATGTGAATCAAATAGATGGGAAATATAGTCTTGGCATTCGCCTGCTCCGCCTTGGCGAGGCTTATAAATATCAGTGTGGTTTAAGCCCCATAGCTCTCCCCTACATGGAAAGGCTCTGGAGAGAAACTGGTGAGACGATTCACCTCGTTATAAGGGATCATCTTAACGCTTATTATCTCGAGAAGCTTGAGAGCCCTCACCCTGTAAGAATGTACTCCCGCGTTGGTGAACCCATATGTCTGTACTCCACCGCTTCCGGAAAGGCGATTCTTGCTTTTCTCTCCCCCAGCGAGCTTGAGTACTACAGGAGCAAAACGCCCCTTAAAAAGAGAACTCCAAATACCATAACGGATTGGAATAGGTTGATGGAAGAGCTCTCTCTGATTAGAAAAAGAGGCTATGCGATAGATGACGTAGAAAATGAGGATGGGATAAGATGTGTTGGCTCTCCCATTTTTAATTCCGCCGGAGTTGTGGTGGGAGCGGTAAGCGTTTCCGCTCCCGCCTACAGATTTGATATGGACAGGGTTAAGAAATGCGGAGAGCTGGTTCATAAATGCGCTCGTGAAATCTCGAGAAAACTTGGATGGAGGTGGGAGAATGAAGGCAGTAGTTCTTGAAGCGGACTGGGCGCCGAGGCCTGATTATAAACTCGGCAAAAAAGATATTGAAGGAAGGAAAACCTGGTTTGGTTCTAAGGTGTGGAAAAATCCTCGTCTCAAAGTCGTTGAGAAAGAAATACCGGAGCCGGGACCCGATGAGGTTTTGATCAAGGTCAAGGCTTGTGGAATTTGCGGTTCTGACGTTCACATGGCTGAGCCTGATAAAGATGGTTATATCCTCTACCCCGGATTGACTGCCTTCCCCGTTACCCTCGGGCACGAGTTTTCCGGTGTCGTCGTTAAAGCTGGCCCTCAAGCATATGATCGCTTTACCGGAAAGCCGTTTAAGGAAGGAGATCTGGTTTGCTCGGAGGAGATGCTCTGGTGCGGTGAGTGTAGGCCCTGTGCAGATGGCTTTCCGAATCACTGTGAGAGACTGGAAGAGCTCGGTTTCACGGTCGATGGAGCTTTTGCGGAGTATATAGTCGTTAAGGCGAAATATCTCTGGAATCTCGCTCCAATAATGGAAGCTTATAAGGATGAGGAGAAAACGTTCCTTTTGGGGTCCTTAGTTGAGCCAACATCGGTTGCCTATACTGCGGTTATAGTCAGGGGCGGGGGTATAAGGCCTGGCGATTTTGTCGTGATACTCGGTGGGGGTCCCATAGGCTTGGCTGCAACTGCCATTTTAAAGAGAGCCGGTGGAGCAAAGGTTATAGTTTCTGAGCCGTCTGAGGGAAGAAGAAAGCTCGCTGAGGAGCTTGGAGCGGATTATACCATAGATCCGATAAATGAGGATTTTGCTTCCAAAGTTCTTGAATACACGAGAGGAATGGGAGCAAAGCTTTATCTTGAGGCTACCGGTCTTCCGACGGTTGTCTGGCCTGGAATAGAGCAATGCATTTGGGAGGGAAGAGGCTTAAACGCTACCGTGGTTATAGTCGCCAGAGCGGATGCGAAAATCCCCCTGACCGGTGAGATATTCCAGGTCAGGAGAGCTCAGATAGTCGGTTCTCAAGGGCATTCTGGTCATGGAACCTTCCCGAGGGTGATAGAGCTCATGGCGAGCGGTATGGACATGACCAGGATAATAACCAAGAAGATAAAGATAGATGAGGTTCCGGATAACATAGTGAGATTGCGCAAGGATCGCAGCGATGCCAAGGTCACCTGTTTGTTTGAGGGTGGTCTTTCATGAAGGCTGTGATATTTGAGGGAGAAGGCAAATACTCCATTAAGGATGTGCCGGAGCCGAAAACAGAGAAACCAACCGATGTTCTTCTTGAGGTTCTGGCAGCAAGCATCTGCGGAACAGACCTTCACATACTTGAGGTTCCGCCGGGGCATCCTGCGACCCCGGGTGTGATCCTTGGGCACGAATATGTGGGAAAAGTGATCGAGGTTGGAAGCGAGGTTCAAAACCTCAATGTTGGAGATCATGTGGTAGTTGACCCGAACATAACCTGTGGCTTCTGTGATTACTGCAGGCTTGGGCTTCCCAATATGTGCGAAAACATGACTACACTGGGAATATTTATAAACGGCGGATTTGCGAAATATAATGTGGCGCCTGCAAAACAGCTTTACAAGATATCGAAAGACCTTCCGATAGAAGAGGCCATATTTGCAGAACCCCTTTCCTGCGTCTTAAACGCTACCCGGAAGATAGCTCTTCATCCTGGAGAGAGCGCTGTGATTCTGGGAGCGGGACCGATCGGGCTTTACTTTACCATGCTTTTAAAGTCTGCTGGAGGGTATCCGGTCATAGTGTCTGAGCCTCACCCCTTCAGAAGAAACAAGGCTCTTGAGGTTGGCGCGGATATAGTTGTTAACCCGAAAGAAGAGGATCTTCGCGAGAAAGTCTTTAAGGCTACGAAGCTCGGCGCGGATGTTGTGGTTGATGCCGTTGGCGTTCTTCTTGAAGATGCGTTAAAAGTTGTTAGGAGAGGAGGTAGAGTTCTCCTATTCGGACAGAACGCGCAGTATGTAAACAAGATAAGGCAGAATGATATAACGAGAAATGAGATAACCGTTATGGGAAGCTATATAGCTAACAGGACCTTCCCGATGGTGGTGAAGGTTCTTGAAGCGAGGCTACTTCCTTTAACTAAGCTAATTACCGATAAGATAAAGATAAGCGAGTTTGAGAAGGGATTAGCCAAGATGAGAGAAGGGAATGCGATAGAGGTCATCGTTTATCCTGAATGAGGGGGTGTTTTGGAATGGGTAAGTGGGAGCTTCCGCCCAAGGGCGGACATATGGATCTCGCGGATGGAATATACCTTCAGAATATGACATGGAAGGAGATAGAAGAAAGACTGAAGAAAAATGACCTTATAATCGTTCCGGTTGGGTCAACCGAGGCGCACGGTCCCCACGCTCCCATAGGTGAGGATACTTTCTTAGTCACGAGAATGGCGGAACTTGTAGCTCAAAAAACGGGATGTACCGTGGCTCAGCCGGTATGGTATGGCTCGCATCCCTATCACCACATGGGAATGCCGGGAACGATCATAGTTCCTGAGGAGATATTCATAGGATACCTTAAGTCGATCATAGCAGGTCTGTGGAATATGGGTTTCAGAAAGCAGATACTCTTAAACGGGCATGGTCAGGAGTATGTTATCCCCACCGCAATTCATCAGTGGGCAAAGACATATAAGCTTCCTGCCGTCATAGTTAACGTGAACTGGTATCACGCCATCCCCCAGCATTTCAAGACAAAGAAGGATGGAGGTCCTTATGAGACTGAGTTTATACACGCGGATGAGGTTGAAACCTCCTGGTCTATGGTTCTCTTCCCCGAGATGATAAAGCAGGAGGACGCCGTGGATACTACCCCGAGAAGCTTCCTTAAGAATCCCTCAAAGTGGGTTGACAAGGCTGGAAACCTTCAACAGAAAGGCGTTAAGTGGTATGGCCATGTTGGGCTTGGTCCCATAGAGATATCTGCCTATCCTGAGGGCGTTGTTGGGAAAGCGACCCTCGCGGATCCCGAAAAAGCCAAGCCCGGCGTTGAAGCTTTCTTGGATTGGCTTGAGGAGTTTATAAATGAGATAATGGAAGTATTTCCTCCCGGAAAGCTTCCTCCCGTTGAAGAGATTACGGAGCGCGATCCCGAGGAAGTCGAGCAGTATATAAAGGGAC
>JAGHDO010000056.1 GCA_021159885.1 Synergistota bacterium
CGCTCTCCCTTAAAGCCCTTAACTTCCCTTCCATCTTAAAACTCCCCCTCCTTAAATATAAGTGCGTAAAATAAAAAGCCGGGGGCTCCACCCTTTAAGATGGAGCCCCCGGCTCTTAAAGCCAAAAACAGGGCTTTACCCCCAAACTCAGGGGTTCAAGCCGGAGACCCTCGGTTAGTATAATAATAAAAGCCGAAACCACTGAG
Organism: Synergistota bacterium; assembly: GCA_021159885.1. NCBI lineage: Bacteria > Thermotogati > Synergistota > Synergistota bacterium. The sequence continues at coordinate 207 of JAGHDO010000056.1, forward strand.
TGAACCCTTCATCTTAGCTTTAAAGTATAGATCTTTTTCAAAATTTAGTCAACCCCTAAAACCCACAAAGTTTTTCTATGAAAGAAATATCAATGCTCTTTTGCACAACATGGGAAAAGCTCTCTATCTCAGCATCGGTTATCTCAAGCCAGGATGGTGATTCCTTACTCAAAATTGGGGGTAATCCCTTCCTCTCTCTAAGCATGTTTACAAAGAACCTTCGAAAACCCCCGCTGTCGAATAAGCCATGTATGTAGGTTCCCCAAACGGAGAGGCTTTTATCGCAGGAAACACCATCGCCCTCCCGCACAGGCTTTCCGTTTTTTTCAAGCAATATAAACAGCGGATGAATTCCCGAAAGTACCTTAGTTTCCCCCATGTGTATCTCATACCCCATAACGGAAACGCCCTCCTTCAGGCTCAACCTGCCCTTAACAAGGGTAAGCGTCTTCTCAGTCTTCATAAAGGTCTCTATATTCAGCAACCCAAATCCTTCCACCTCCCCACCTGCTTCCACGCCATAGGGGTCCAGTATTCTCTTCCCAAGCATTTGATATCCCCCACATATGCCAACTACGACTTTTCCTTCCTGCAGAAGCTTTCTAAGATAAGAGTTTATACCAAGCGACTTAAGGTGAAGAAGATCGGCCATGGTATTCTTGCTACCGGGAATTATCAAGGCATCGATTTCCCCCACATTTATATCGAGAAGATCCTCGGGTAAAACGTAAAATAAATTGACATCTTCCTCAAGCTCCAATGGCATGAAGTCCGTATAGTTCGAAGTATATCTGAGCTTCAGCACCACTATATTAACGACGGCATCTCCAGAGCAAGTAAAACACCTCTTTCTCTTAAGAAGCCTCTCAGAGAGAATATCCTCCTCATCTATGTTATGCCTCACATAAGGGATTACCCCAATGGTGGGTATTCCAGTCAGGCTATAAAGCTTCCCTAAACCGGGATCCAATATCGATCTATCGCCTCGAAATTTGTTAATGATAAAGCCCTTAATCATATTCCTCTCTTCTTCATCAAGAAGCATAACGGTACCATAAAGTGAAGCAAAAACCCCTCCTCTCTCTATATCACCAACGAGCAAAACGGAAGCGTTTGCATACCTCGCCATGGCCATATTAACGATATCCCTGCCTTTCAAGTTTATCTCAGCAGGGCTTCCTGCACCTTCTATGATCACAAGATCACAGCTTGACGAAAGCTTATCGTACGCATTTTTAACGTACTCCCAAAGTATTTTTCTTCTCTCATAATAATCCTTAGCCTGAATAGAACCAAAAACTTCCCCGTTAACTATTACCTGGCTTTTTGCCTCCCCCTCCGGCTTAAGCAAGACAGGATTCATCAAAACGCTTGGAGCTTTTCTCGAAGCTATGGCCTGAATGATCTGTGCCCTCGCTATTTCTTCCCCCTCAGGGGTTACTCCCGAATTCAGAGACATGTTTTGTGCTTTAAAAGGAGCAACGTTAATACCCTTATTTGCAAAGATTCTACATAGCGCAGCCACTATCAAAGTTTTACCCACACCTGAAGAGGTACCACATATCATTAAAGATTTAGCCATCTTTATCTTCAAAAGAAATAGAAGGGAGATATAAATGAGTATACGATGCAAGCGTGTTTTCTCTCGCTATTCCGCTTACGAACTTTTCCCCCGTTGACGCCTTTCTTATTAAAAGAGCGTCTTCCTCCTCCCTCAGATTCGTAACGCTGTAATGAAACTCATGTCCTTTAAGAATTGTTCCACGCGAAAAGAAAGTATCCTTAAGAACCTTAACGTACTCATAACCGAATCTCTTAAGCCCTCCCGTAGTAGAAAGCGTTTCTCCGTTTATGAATCCCACCATTTCATGACCCTCAACCGAGCGAGTTAGATACATAAAACCACCACACTCAGCAAGTAAATAGAGAGAACTATCCTCGGCAATTTCCCTCATAGCTTTCAGCATGCTCTTATTCCTCGATAAAGTTTCAGCATAAAGCTCCGGATAGCCACCAGCAAGATAGTAAATACCCGCATCGGGTGGAGTCTCATCATAAAGAGGAGAGAAGTAAACTACCTTAAAACCGTTATCTTCAAACCAGGTTATGTTGTCCGGGTATATAAAGCGGAAAGCCCTGTCCTTAGATACCGCTACAACCCTCTTATTTAAATTAATAGAAAGATCGTTCTTAAAAAGTTTTTCATGATCTGGCTTTCTTACACTGACTTCTCCCAGGATTTCCTCCAGATTAACGTTCGACTTTATAAGCTCAGCCATTATTTCCGCCACCTCACTGTAGCGTTCGAAATCGGTATCGAGTCCCAGATGTCGAGATGGAACCCTAAGCCTCTCATCAAAGGGAATGAATCCCGCAACTTTAACACCCGTGAAGCGCTCAATCGCCCTTCTCTGAAAATCAAACATTCTCTTATTTTTAACGTTGATGAACACAATAGAAAGAACCTTGGATCTTATTCTCCTCAAAACGCCCTCAACCATAGCAGCAAGGGTGTAAACGGTTTGCATGCTCTCGACAAGCAGCACCACCGGAAGGTTGAGGATAGAAGAAACGTGATCGGTTGATGCCCTTCCATCGGGAAGCCCATCTAAAACGCCCATCACACCTTCAACCACCGCAAAATCGCTATCCCAAGAATGCCTTGCAAAGTGAAGCCTAAGCATTTCAGGAGGAAGAAAAAAGGAATCGAGCGTTCTTGAATAAAGACCAATAGCGAGATAATGACAAATAGGATCTATATAGTCGGGGCCTATCTTAAACGAGGAAACTTTTCCTTTCTCCTTAAGAAGTTTCATAAGCCCCATGGTAAAGGTCGTCTTACCCGTATATGTTTTAAGTCCAGCAATTACACAAGCCTTTATGGTTTTCATGCTTACCTCTTCCTTTTCACAACCTCCATTGCTCTTTTAATAGCTCTTATCGCCTGGATTCCGGTAACCTCACCTTTCGGATTGAAATATCCATCTTTTGCAATCATTATTCCATCTCCTACAACGGTGATTATATGATTGTAAAATGGATCATCGTTCCTTACATCTTTTAAGATCGCCCTTCGAGCAGGCTCCGGAAGATCGAAAGCCATGAAGATCGCATAGGCTAAATCTCGCCTCGTAAAGAGCTTCCGAGGCTCAAACTTAAACGCATTTCTTAAGGGGAGGAAGGAATGAAAGGCAGCCGTTTCAGCATAAAGATGCTCTTTCTTACAGTAGCTTATATCTTTGAAATAACCATATAGATGCCTTTCCCCATTTACGGTTATGTAATCACGTTTCCAATGTCTTTTATACTTAGGAGTCTTATATCGAGTATTAGTCATCTTTATAATTAACTCTGCAAATTCTATGCGATTCAGAGGCTTATCGTTTTCAAAGCTGGATATGTCGTTAAAATATTCTGGATAAAGTATCCTCCCAAGCTCCTCTATTCCATAGAGCAACCTATAAGTAGGTCTTGAAACTATTTTCTCGTCGATTATATAAACCTGCCTATTCCTTATAGCTTTTATAGCCCCATATCCACTTTCCTCATATATTTTCCTGAGTTTAATCCTATTCATTGCTCCTCTTTGAGCTATGTAAACATCTATTTCATCAGCATGAAACAGAAGCTTTTCCTTTGAATAATACGCAATTGTCGAATTAGGTCTTGGTATGGCATCCTTTTCAGCTACGTTTATTCCCCCAGCGAGCTTTAAGGCCGTATCCGCTATGGAACCTGGAGCAACGGTCTTTGGTCCCTTATGAACCGACTCGAAGAAGACACGTTTTCTTTTAGAAGGGGGGATCTCCTTAACTATGCTTTTTATCTTCTCTAACCCAAGCTTAAACTCCTCTATCATCTCCCCAGCCTCCCTTTCCCTTCCGGTAAGCTCACCAAGTTTTCTCCAATAGTTAAACATCTGATCAAAGTTAAGCGGCTGCATCGAAACCACTCTCAGCCCAGCGTCCCGAAGCTTCTCAACGAAAGCAGGATACTTTCTCTCTATAAAAGGTCTTATTAAAACCAGATCAGGATCCACAGCTATTATTTTCTCAGGGTCTTCTCTATAACTATAAACCGGCTTCTTAAAAACCTCAGGGGGAAATGCCTCGCTTGGTGATACGCCTATGATCTCCTCACACAAGCCAAGTCTAAAGAGGTTTTCAGTATGAGCGGGATAAAGCGAGATAATTCTCCTTACAGGAAGTCCCTTGGAAAAAGCGACACCAAGGTACAGGAAAACAAATGCCATTATGGCAAGTAAAAAAACCGCTTTCCTAAGTCCACGCATGGTCTGCATCGACCTCCTTCACCCCTAACTGGTATTGGATAGGTTACCCCCGTTTCATCATCTCTAAGAAGCCTAACCTCTATGTTAAAAACCTCGAGGATGTTTTCAGGGGTTAATACCCTCTCCTTTTCACCCTGGTGAACTATCTTGCCTTCCTTCATCATCAAGATATAATCTCCGTAAAGGAAGGCTAAGGAGAGATCGTGAAAGACAGAAACGACGGTTATGCCCTTCTTTCTCGTCATCTCATAGACTTTGTCCAGCATGCTATATCTATAGTAGGGATCGAGGTTAGAGGTAGCCTCATCGAGAAAGAGTATCGGTGTATCCTGAACGAGCACTCTTCCAAATATACTTCTCTGTCTCTCGCCACCACTTAAAGATGTTATGCGCCTATTCACCATCTCGCTCAGATTGAGCTCCTTCACGACCCTCTCTACCATTTTGAGATCCTCATCATCAAGGGGGGAAAACCTACCCCTATGCGGATATCTACCCATGAGAAGCACCTCATAGACATAAAAATCGAACGAGACATCAAATGATTGAGGCATAAGCGATATTAAGCAAGCGATCTTCCTGCGAGAGATCTCCCCCAGCTTCATCCCATAAAGCCTAATTTCGCCAGAGCTGGGTTCCCTCACCCCACTTAAAAGATCGAGAAGCGTGGTCTTTCCACAGCCATTTGGACCAATGATGGAGTAAAACGTTGCTTCTTCAAGTTTAAGAGAAACGCCATTTATAATTCTTCTTCCACCAATTTCATAAAGCAGATCCCGTGCTTCAAGCGCTATCCTCTTGCTGCCCACGGGCTTTCCCCCCTAAAGGTCTTCCTTCTGAAGACGATAGCGAAAAACGGTCCACCGGCTATAGCGGTCAGGACCCCTATCGGCACCTCCATAGGAAGCCATACCCTGCTTGCATTATCAGCAGTAGCGAGAAAAAGCGCGCCCCCTATTGCAGAAACCACAAGAAGCTTTTTATTATCGGGACCCACTATAAATCTGAAAATGTGGGGGACTATTATCCCGACGAAACCTATTATCCCCGATATAGAAACGCTAACAGCTACAAGAAGGGAAGAAACCACGAGAAGAACCATGCGAACAAAACTTGGATCAACACCCAGCGAATAGGCACATCTATCCCCCATAGATAGACTATTTAAATCTCGTGCAAAGAGGAGAAAAACGGGAAAAGCAACAAGCGTGAAAAGGACAAGTATCAAAACATCGTTCCAGCTTCTCGAAGCAAAGCTTCCCATGAGCCAGAAAATTATGGAACCTACTTCTTCACCAGCTAAATACTTCATAAAGCTTAAACCAGCTGAGAAAATCGCACCTATAATAACTCCAGAAAGTATAAGAGAGGTGGGGGAAATGAATCCTTTGAAGGTAGACATTTTCATCACCAAAGCAAGCGCGATCACGGCAAATAGAAAAGCAACAAGCTGGATGGAAAGACCAAAATATGACTCAAGGTCGAAAACGAGCGCTAAAGCAGCTCCAAAGGAAGCGCTAGCGGAAACCCCAAGCGTATAAGGATCCGCAAGAGGATTCAGCAAAACCCCTTGATAAACCACTCCACATATCGAAAGCGCGGTCCCAACCAAGGCAGAACAAAGGATTCTTGGCAGCCTAACTTCCATGACTATATACCACTTCTTACCAAAGATCGCTTTGGCCTCCACCGATCTTCCAACAAGCGTTTGATAGATTATACTCCACACTTCTTTAGAGGGGATGGGCATATAGCCCATCCCCGTATAGGCTATTAAGGATACACAGAGCAGAACTAAGAGCGTGAAAACTACCAGAAAAAATCTCTTCTCGCTTAGGACGATGTACTCACTTAAGCTGTATTCCCGCATCTCTTGCCGCGTCTTTAAGATGTTCCAGGTATATATGAGCTATGCTCTTAAGCTCACCAATTCCCTGAATCACCGGTTTAGCAATAATACCATTTCTCTTAAGGATCATCCTCCAGCTATCTTCTTCATCCGATGCCATATCGTTATTGGCATGATCGCCTGCAACTACCATAAGCGGCTTTAATATCACCTTTTTAACACCGGCTGCCTTAATCTGCTCAACGACTTCCTCTATCCCAGGGAATCCCTCCACACAACCGATAAAGATCTTTACATCAGGATACATCTGGTTCATTACCTTCTGAAGCTCCATGTAGGAACCGAGAGAAAAGTGCTCGTTTCCATGAGCCATATAAACAAGGCCAGCTTTATTCTCCCTCGCAAGGTCGACATCACACTTAAGGGCCTTAGCAACCTCTCTTATATCATCATGATAGGTCTTTCCATCCTTATAGGGCCCGTTTCTGCCAAGAAGGGGCCTTCCAAGCGCTATCTTCTTGAAAAACTTTTTCTTTTCCTGAAGCGTTCTTATAGAAAGCAATGCCCTAATAGTTTCCGCAAGCAGGTTATACTCCTCTCCGGGAGATATGTGGAGGGGCTGAACCACTACGGTTTTATACCCAGCGTCAGAAAGCTCAGCTAACGCAGCAAGCGGGGATCTTACACTGTATATCTGTTTCGGTATCTCAGGATGTTCCTTTTGAAATCTCTTATCACTCTGCCTTTCATGCCATACTCCCCTTATCATATTCGAGGTAAAGGCGAGTCTCACTTCCGTATTCGGATAAGCCTTTTTAATGACATTGTATACATTCAATATGGCCTTCAGCGCAGAAGGATAGGTCGTACCGAAAGCTGCTACCAATATTGCTTTCTTATTTCTCGAACCCATGGCAGCAACCGGCGCAACGCTTGCAGCGAAAAGCGCCGTTAAAACCACCAACACCACCAAAACCTTTAGATGCTTTTTCATCACTTGACACCCTCCTTCCATTTTCCTATTCTCTTTACAGATGAGCTTCTTGCCTCTGGGTGGTAGTCGTCATACCGTCAGGTCATGGCGATTATCACCCCCTTTCACCAAGTTTATACCCCCGGGGCAGTATCAGCTTTCCATTTCTAACGATGCAATTCTCATCGCAGAAAAACACCACGCTCAGCATATCAACATCCTTTAGCCATCCATCAGGAGGATCATCGCTCAAGAAAAAGTAGCTCTTTTGCCCTGGAAGGAAAGCTCTGCTCACTACGCCAATCCAAAAGGGCCTTTTTCTAATCTGCTTAAAAAGCTCAAACACACATGGTAAATTAGCCTTCCTTCCACTGCTCGATGGATTATAAATGACCACCGTCATCCCAGCTTCGGCCAAAAGACGAGCCCTTCTCAATATTCTTTCCCACGGCACTAAGAGATCGCTCAGACTTAAAACCGCAAAATCGCACGAGATAGGAGCTCCAAGACAGGAAGCTGCCGCACTCGCCGCAGTCACCCCGGGAATTATTTCTACACCGATATCTATTGGAGCGAGCTCCAAAACAAGCGAAGCCATGCCATAGATTCCAGGATCGCCCGAGGAAACAAGAGCAACGCTTTTACCACCTTTAGCCATTTCAACAGCAAACCGTGCCCTTTTTACCTCTTCCCGCATCCCGTAAGAGTGAATCTCCTGATCCTCTCGGAGAAGGTCCCTAATCCTATCTATATAACTTCTGTACCCAACAATTACATTAGAAGCCTTTATAGCTTCTTCAGCTTTTAAAGTCATATGATCTCTCCCTGAAGGACCTATGCCCACAACGAAAATCCTCCCACCACTCATCTCTGTTTATGCAAAATCTCCGGAACCCTTTCAAACCTAAGGAGCTTTCTACACCAATGTAGATCCCGCGCTTCGAAAACGGAAAACTTCACTCCAATGCCTTTATCCTTAACCGTAACTACTTCCTTACCGCCCAGTGAGGCCATGAAACCAGAGGCTCTCGCAACGGATGGAATTCCCCTATACTTTAGCGCAGCATCGCTTACCTTACCCCCAAGATACCCATAAAAGCTCTTTTCCAACGCTTTCTTGGGAAAGCCGAAAGTAAAATACGCTCCTATCCTTCTTGAAAACTCATGAATAGAGGGTAAATCCCATCTGTCGCGAATCGTTGCTACTGCTCCTATCCTAAAGGAAAGCTCGGCAGGAAGGATTCTTCTAAAAGCTTCATACAAATCAGCACCTGAAAGCCCGCAGTGGAACCCAACCCCAAGCGCAAATTTTTTAGAATAAAGCCTTATTGCATTAAGGTGCTTTATCCTCTTAGACATGTCAAAAAGAACATCTGCATCATAAGGACCATCAGTCTTGATATAATGCCCAGGAATAACCCAAGTTCCTAAATTACCGAAGTATTTGAGAAAACCCCTTTCAAGCAAAAGAGAATTAACTTCCTTGATTTTATGAACATCATCGGGATGAATAGCATATCCAAGCTTGAAAGCCAAAGGATCAACACCACAAAGACCGTTTACATCCGTAGCAGTCGTATAAACAGGCTCAACCCCAAGTTTTGTTTTCAAAAGCTCACATAACCAAACCGCACCTCCAAGATGATTGGATAGAAGCGGAATACAGTGATTAAGTCGCTCATCCAGAACTGCTATCGCAGGGTCTCTCCTTTTAGAAGTTAGAAGGGGAGCCACGTTTCTTAGCAAGATCGCCGTACTTCCCACAAATATTAAAGTGTTGTACCACCTAAAAACTTTTTCGAGCTTTTCAAATATAGACTTCCCCTCTACTTCATAAACCAAGGGAAAAGCTTTCTTAATAACCCTTAAAAGCTGGACATTTTTCCTAACCGATATTAAAGCGCACTTCATGCCCCTCTTCGCCTTTTCTTCTCAGAATAAAGCTCAGATCTCACGCTTCCGGACTTCCTTACCAGAAAGAGAGTAAGATTAGGCGGAACCTCTTCCTCACCGGTCCATTCTCCAAGCCTCTTTGAGATAATGATCTCTCCCTCACGTGATATCTTATGTCCCATAGCAAATATGGAATCGGGAGGATAATAACGTTTTAAAGTGTTTAATACGCTTTTAAACATGGCACCGGAGAGATATATTGCTGAAGCTGGTGTCTGACTGAAGAAACTTTCAAGGTTTTCGGGAACGATCGTGTTTCCCGGAAAGCGAGTAATCAAAACAGTTTGAGTTATCTCAGGTATGGTAAGCTCCATGCTAAGCTTAGCAGCAAGCGCGCTATAAGCTGAAACACCGGGAACAACCTCAACTCCTAAGCCA
>JAGHDO010000057.1 GCA_021159885.1 Synergistota bacterium
AACCGTTCGTGAAGAGGAGATATAACTCGCTTAACGAATACTTTAGGCGCAAGTATGGGAAGAGAGTTCAGAAGATAACCTTAGATGCCGGTTTCTATTGCCCTAATAGGGATGGTAGGTTAAGCAGGGGCGGTTGTATATTCTGCGATGAGAAGGGTAGCGGTCGAGGGGAATATGGGATCTTAACCTTAAGAGAGCAGATAGAGAGAGCTTATAAGTTTTTAAGCAAGAGATACAAGACTAATCTCTTTATGCTTTACTTCCAAGCCTTCACAAATACATACGCCCCCTTGTGGAAGAACATGCGGATATATCGCGAAGCTTTAAGGGAAGCAAGTAATTTTTTTACTCCGATTGGTTTGTCGGTTGGAACGCGCCCCGATTGCGTCCCAGATCCTTTTCCAGCTGCTTATTCCTCGCTGAAAGTTCTCGTCGATGAGCTCTGGGTAGAGCTTGGTCTTCAGAGCATAAGCTATAAGACGCTCAAGCTCATAAATAGGGGGCACACGCTTGCTGAGTTTATAGATGCGGTTTTAAGGTGCAAGAAATGGGGGATAAAAGTTTGCGCTCATGTTATCCTTGGCCTTCCGGGGGAGGGGAAGGATGATGCTATTGAAACCGCGAGAATTCTTTCAGCGCTTAGGGTTGATGGCGTTAAGATACACCCTCTCTATGTGGTTAGGGGGACACCACTTGAGAAAATGGTTATAAGCGGAAAGTATAAGCCTCTTGAGCTTAATGAGTATGTGGATATGTGCGCTTCCTTTCTCGAGCACTTATCGATTGATATCGTGGTTCATAGATTAACGGGTGAGACATCAAGGGAGGAGCTTTTAGCCCCTGAATGGGTTTTACGCAAGAGCGAGGTTATAAGACGGGTAGAGGAGGAGCTCGTCAGGCGAGAAAGCTTTCAGGGGAAAAAGCTTAAGCTGGGGCTGTCTCAGGATGAGCTTCTTTCCCTTGAGGAGAGATAAATGGTTAATAATGAAATATCTGCGGGACTTACCCCTGAAATCCTGGAAGCCTGACCTATCGATATCGGTCTTATCTTTTTAAGTTTCTCTCTTCCCTCGTTTGAGAGTCCTGGAATATCGTCGTAGTTTATATCGGGAGGAATTTTCCTGTTTTCCATTCTCTTAAACTGCTCAACGAGCGAGAGTTGGCGCTTTATGTATCCCTCATACTTTATATCTATTTCTACTTCCTTCCTTTCTTCAAACGATAAACTGCCATTCCAGGAAGGATCTATTTCTTTAAGGTTTTCAATCTTTATTTCTGGTCTTTTAAGAAGCTGGGCTAAAGTTACCGGTTTATTTATCGGTGAGCTTCCTAAGAAACGCAAAATTTCGTTTACCTTGTCGGTCGGTGATATTTTAACGATGTTTAATCTCTCTATCTCTTCTCTGATTCTTTTCTTTTTTAGAAGAAAGCGTTCATACTCGTCCTTTCTTATGAGTCCCGATTCGTAGCCGTATTGAAGCAGGCGAAAATCCGCGTTATCCTGCCTCAATAGGAGCCTGTATTCTGCTCTTGATGTCAGTATTCTGTAGGGCTCTTCTGTGCCTTTTGTTACGAGGTCATCTATCAAGACGCCTATATAGGCTTCCGCTCTGCTTAAGATAAGCGGTTTTTCTCCCCTTATCTTGCGAACCGCGTTTATTCCCGCTATTAGTCCTTGAGCTGCCGCTTCTTCATAACCTGATGTTCCGTTTATCTGTCCCGCTAAAAACAGCCCTTCTATCTCTTTGGTTTCAAGGGAGGGCTTAAGCTGAGTAGGATAGGCGAAATCATACTCTATGGCGTATCCGGGTCTCATGATTTCCGCTTTTTCAAGACCTGGCAGGCTTCGAACCATTTTTATCTGGGTATCTATGGGGAGACTCGTTGAGAAGTTTTGGAGATAAAACTCGCAGGTTCTTCTTCCCTCGGGTTCTAAGAAAACCGTGTGAGAGCTTCTATCTGGGAATCTAACGACCCTGTCTTCTATTGAGGGGCAGTATCTCGGTCCTCTTCCCTCTATTACGCCCGTGAAGAGTGGAGACCTGTTAAGCGAGTTTCTTATTATCTCATGCGTTTTCTCGTTGGTCCTCGTCATCCAGCAGAAGTATCCTCTGCAGATCCTCTTTTGAGATCTGAAGGAAAAAGAAAGCGGTTCATCGGCTGATGGTTGCGGAGTGAGACTTGAGAAATCTATGGTTTTTCCATCTACGCGCGCGCATGTTCCGGTCTTCAGCCTTCCAAGCTTTATACCTATTTTCTTCAATGACTCCGAGAGTTTCCAAGCTGCTGTTTCTCCAAGGGGACCGCTTTCGAAGTGAACTAAGCCGATGTGGACCAGTCCTCTCAGGTAAACCCCCGTTGCGATTATTACGCACTTTCCCTTAAAGAACCATCCGTTTCTTAATCCCACGCCGACGACTTTTCCATCCTTAACGACGATTTCTTCTACCATTCCCTGCTTTAGATCCAGGTTTTTCTGTCTTTCAAGCACTTGCTTCATCCTGAGGTGATATTCTCTTTTGTCAGCCTGGGCTCTATAAGCCTGAACCGCAGGTCCTTTGCTTTCGTTTAATATCCTTATGTGGATCATCGTTTCATCGATGTTTCTACTCATCTCTCCTCCAAGGGCATCTATCTCTCTGGCCAAATGTCCTTTTCCAGGACCGCCTATAGATGGATTACACGCCATCAAGGCTATGCTGTCTAAATAAAGGGTCAGAAGCAGAGTTTGACATCCCATCCTCGCGGATGCCAGTGCAGCCTCACACCCTGCGTGTCCTCCTCCTACAACTATGACATCGTATTCCTTGGGATACTCAACCATTTTAGATCACCTTCTTAATTATACTCCGTATCTTGTTATAGTTAAAGTCCGGAGGCTTAAGCCTCCGGACTTTCTGCTTTTTTCTCCCATTCTCTTCCATGCCTGAACCCTTTATAGAGGACGGGGATAATTATAAATGGTTGGCTAAGTACCCTACCGTTCCATATCCTTTAGCTATTAGAGGAATTAAGCCAGCTAATGCTATCGCCCAGGTTACTATAACGTATATACCTGTTACAATGATATATTTTGATCTTTCTTTGGTATCTATTCCTTTACCAGCGCCTATTTTCTCCACCCAGAAGTCAACGACCCTTTTTGCCCCGCCGTAGACTAAGGTAACGCCCGTTGAGATAACCGCGAGCAATATGAGGAAGGCTACTATATATGTTGGAAGATTTCCAGGTAGCCCGGATATACAATGGCGTTCCATAGCCCCCTCCAAAAACCTCCTGGCGGGTGAGCTGTCTGGATTACCCTTGAAAGTTGGGGAAGTTCTTATAAATTGCGGATCCATATATGGCGAGCATTCCTATTATAAACTTGTAAACTATTACAGATGCGAGAGATGAAGAAGCCCTTACCGTATCTGCTCCGAAAATAACGATGAGGAATATAACTATAGCTACAAGAATCGTTGAGGGGACATATGGTATCCCCCAGACCTTCCAATTATATTATCTTGCCCGGGTTGAGGACCATGTTGGGATCGAAAAGCTTCTTTATTCCCCTCATAAGGTCTATCTCTTTTGGGGTTCTTGTATTGAGGTGCGCATTTTTCTTAAGAAAGCCAACGCCATGCTCTCCGCTTCCAACCCCTCCCAGTTTTACCGCTTCCGCTATGATCTCTTCAAATATCTTTTCGGACAGCTCAGCCCACTCTTCGAGAGAAACGCCTTCTGGCTTAAACAGTGCTGGATGAAGGTTCCCATCGGCTATATGTGCGGCGGTTGCTACTTCCACGTTGTATTTTTTAGCTATCTCATTTAGCTTTTTCATCATCTTGGGAATCTCAGATGACGGAACCACCATATCTCCGCTAAGTGAGACATATGGGTCTTTCGCTCTTAAGGCTTCGGTATATTCTCTTCTTATCCTCCATATACTTTCAGATGTTATTGGGTTATCCGCAACGAAGACTTCAAGCGCGCCGCTCTCCAAACATGCGTCTCCTGCTCTTTCATAGATATCTTCAAGCTCTCTCTGAGAGCTTGCCTCAAGCTGAACTATAAGATAGGCTCCAGCTTTTTCCTGTAAAGGAAGAGATGTATTGAGATACCAGGTAGTTATATCCACAGAAATCTTATCCATTAGCTCTACCGCTACGGGAAGCGTTTTTGCAGCAACCACTATGTTGGCAACTGCATCAATAGCTCTCTCTACGCTGTCAAAGGGTACCAGGAGATCCGCTACCTTTCCAGGGGATGGCATTAGATTTAGGATTATCTTTGTAAAGATTCCCAGGGTTCCCTCGGAGCCTATAAGAAGATCTAAGAGATCATAGCCCCATGTTTCTTTTCTTCTCTTTCCTCCGAGCTGGATTATCTCTCCCGTTGGAAGAACGACCTCGACTCCAAGTACGTGCTTTCGCGTGCTTCCATATTTTACAACTTTACTTCCTCCAGCGTTTGTAGCAACGTTTCCTCCAATAAAGCTCGTTGCTACGCTCATAGGATATCCTGCATAGTAAAGCCCCTCTTCTGCTACCTTTTTGCAAAGGTCGTTGGTTACGACTCCTGGTTCAACCACTGCCACGCGGTTTACCTTGTCAATTTCAAGTATTCTGTTCATCTTCTCCATTGACATCAATATGCCTCCATGTAGAGGTATAGCCGCTCCTGCGACTCCGCTCCCTGCGCCTCGAGGGGTGACGGGTATGAGGTATTCATTCGCCAGCTTCATTATTTTTGAAACTTCTTCTGCACTTTCCGGCTTAACAACGACATCTGGCATCCTGCAGAAAGGCTTTCCAGATTCATCGCAAGCGTAGCTTTCGAGCCTTTCCTTGTCTTCATAAATTACATCGTTTTCTCCACATATCTCTCTCAGCTTCTCGACGATTTCCTTAGTTATCTTTCCATATTTCAAGATCTTCCACCCCTTTCCTTTTCGAGCTTTTCGATGAGAAGGGGGACTATATCAAACAGATCTCCAACGATTCCGAAATCTGCAACCTTGAATATGTTTGCTTCGGGATCGGTATTTATGGCGACGATGGTTTCAGAGGATGACATTCCGGCAAGATGCTGAACTGCTCCTGAGATTCCCAAAGCCATGTAGAGCCTGGGGCTTACTGTTTTCCCACTTAAACCTACTTGGTGTGAGTAGGGTATCCATCCATTGTCGACCGCGGTTCTTGAAGCTCCTACCGCTCCGTTTAGAAGCTCTGCGAGCTTGAACAGAAGCGAGAAATTCTTTTCATCTTTTAAGCCCTTCCCGCCTGATATAACTATATCAGCGTCTTGGATGGGAATCTCCGCACTCTCGTCCGGTATAAATGATATTCTTCTTACCCTCGAGGCAAAGTAGCTATCGGGGAAGCTTCTTTCTGTTAGCTTGCCCTTCCTGCTTTCATCTCTTGGGAGGGGTCTTTTAGATTTGGGTCTGACGGTTGCCATCTGCGGTTTGTGATCAGGAGTCTTTATGGTTGCCATTACATTTCCACCTATGGCTGGTCTGGTCTGTAGGAGAAGCCCAGTTTCCTCTTCTATATCAAGACCAGTGCAGTCAGCAGTTAAGCCAGTTGAGAGCGTTGCGGCTAAAACTGGCATTACTGTTCTTCCTATTGTGGTAGCTGAGGCTATAAAGATCTCGGGTTCATATTCTCTAACGAGCGAGCTGAGTATCTTCACAAAGGGGTCGACTTCAAGATGCTCAAGGCGTGGGTCATCAACGAGGATCACATGATCTGCACCTCTGTATATTAGCTCTTTAATCTGATCCTTGAGATTTTTACCCAATATTACGCAGGTGAGCTCCCCATTTAGCTTATCGGCTAAGGATCTTCCCCATGCGAGGAGCTCATACGATACCGTGTGAATCTTACCATCTCTATACTCTCCGAGAGTCCATACGCTTTTCTCTTTCATTGAGGAATCCCTCCCTAAATGATATCTCTTTTTCTGAGAAAGTCTAAAAGCCGTTCTACAGCCTTTTCTGGGTCGTCTGCGTAGATGATTTCTCCCTCTCGTGCTATCTTGGGATAGAATATCTTAACGACCCTTGTAGGAGAACCATTTAAACCTATTTTGCTCTCGTCAACTTCGATGTCATCCGCTTTAAGTACGGGTATTTCCAGTCTTCGAGCCCTTTTCTTTCCGCTCAGGGTGGGGAGCCTCGGCTCATTTATTTCTTTCACAACGCTTAGAACTACCGGTAGGGGGGATTCCACTATTTCGTGTCCTCCCTCTATTGCTCTGTGAGCTATCAGTTTCCCATCTTCTATCTTTTCTATCTTGCTTACATAGGTTATTATGGGAAGGTCAAGTTGAGCTGCAACGCTGGGCCCAACTTGCCCGGTTTCCCCATCCGTTGCGCGTTCCCCGCAGAAGATGAGGTTAAAACCACCAAGCTTTCTAATTGCTGAGGAGAGAGCGTAAGCCGTAGCTAAGGTGTCAGCTCCAGCGAATTTAACGTCGGAGAGGAGGTATCCCTTGTCGCATCCCATAGATATCGCTTCTTTAACGGTTTCGATAGCCATCATAGGTCCCATGGATAAAACCGTTATCTCGGCGTTGGGGAAGAATCTCTCTTTCGTTCTTAAAGCTTCCTCAACTGCGTATAGATCGAGGGGGTTGATTACCCCTTCCGTTTCTGTTCTCAGCATCGTTCCCGTTTTTTCGTCGATTTTAACCTTATCGGTAGCGGGAACCTGCTTTATCAATACGCCTATTCGCAATATTTGTTTCCCTCCCTTCCTCTTTATCATGATATTAGCTTAATTAGCTTAAAGTGTAATTGATATTGAAGAATTAGTCAACATCTTTAAAAAAAACTCCCGGGGGTAGCTCCGGAGCTACCCCCGGGAGGAAGCTTCTCTATTAGATGATTAAACCTTAACCGATTCAAGTCCCTCCTTAAAGGGTTTGAAGTTTTCGTCTTCTTTCATTACGGAAGCTACTGCGAAAGTTACCACGAGATTTACCGCCAGTCCCCATAGACCAAAGTGTATACCATAAAGATTTCCAGGACCGAAGAACTTTAGATATGTAATGGTTATAAGTCCTGCTATTATTCCCGCTCCGACCGCAACTTTATTGAATTTCTTGAAGAAGAGTCCGAGGAACGCTCCTGGGAACATTTGGGTTATACCCGAGTAGGCAAGAAGTAGAAGCGCAACGAGCCTTCCTCCCGCGTAAAGGGCGAGGAACATTGCCGTGAGTCCAAAAATAAGCACCGATATTCTGCTTGCCATGACGAGCTCCTTATCAGAGGCGTTTTCCTTAAGCATTCCGTATAGATTTTTGGATAAAAGCCCTGCCAGAGTCAGTATTATAGCGCTTGCGGTTGAGGCCGCTGCTGCAAAGCCCGCTGCTCCAACTATCCCAAGGACCCAGTCTGGATATGCGAGCTTTACCGCTTCAAGAACCGCAGCGTCGGCTCTTGAAAGCTTTATTCCCGCGGTGACGACGGATATACCGGCAAGGAAGACCGGTATCATGAAGAGAGAGAATAAGGGTAGGAAAATATAGGTTCTCTTTAACGCTCTTATATCCTTTGAGCTATAGATGGAGGGCCACATCTGCGGATACATGAAGAAGCCCAGACCACAAAGCACCATGGTGGAAACATACCAGTTGATTCCCATCTTACCCGATAGGATGAGGTGAGAGGGCTTCACCTCGGCGAGCTTTTTCATCATCTCTCCAACTCCACCGAACTTTATGAAGGGTATCGAGAATAAAATTACCCACGCTATTACGAACATCATAATCGACTGCATAAGGTTCGTCCAAGCTATTCCTCTCAATCCGCTCGTGTAGACGTAGACGAGCATTATAAGCATTCCGACGACTATTCCGGTATTAACCGATATTGAGCCAAGCGATGTCACATTGAGTATATAGCCGAGCCCCTGAAGCTGAAGCTGAAGGTACGGTACATTAAAAACTATACCTATGAGAGCTACCAGTACCGCAAGAAACTTACTGTCATATCTCTTTCTGAATAGATCTGCTTGTGTGACGAAGCCGAATTTCTTCCCAGCTCTCCATACATATTCGGCGAAGAAGTAACCGAAGGCGTAAGCCATGGTTCCATAGCCAAGTGCATACATTATGGGCATTCCGAAGGAGTATCCCCATCCTCCGACGCCTAAGAAAGCATAAGCGCTGTATATCTCTCCTGCTAATAAGACGTATAGAAATATGAAGCTTAAGGATCTTCCGGAAACGAGGTATCCATCGAGCGTAAACTTTCTCTTAACACCCGCTAATACTCCTACGACGAGCGTTAGGATTATCCACGAGAATATGATGATTAAGGATATAGTTGCGTGGGACATCATGACCACCCCTTCTTCTCGATGTTATAGGCTATAAGCAGACAGATCGGCGTTAAGATTATCCATAGAGTGTCCCAAAACATCAGTGGTGGCATTCCTAATATAAGAGGACTTTTGGTTTTAACATCGAAGAAGTTGAAGAAGGGGGATATAACTGCGTAGGCTACCCAAGGTATTACAAATCCAAAGAAGACCGCTATTCCTTTTCCCATACCACGTTCCCCCCTTACCTATGATATATTGAACCTGATATATAGAACCGTAAATTAAGTTTACACCAATTCTCCTACTCAAGTCAAGGATGATCTATATGTGCTATAATAAATTTAAAGGAGGATGCGGAAATGAAAGCGTTTTCCTTTAGAATTATGCATCGTTGTCCTTATACTTCAGCGAGGGTTGCTCTTATAGAGACGCCTCACGGTGTTGTGGAAACGCCTGTTTTCATGCCTGTGGGAACTCAGGCTACCGTGAAGGCTATGGAGAGAAGAGAGCTTGAGGAAATAGGAGTGAGCATTATACTCTCCAATGCCTATCATCTTTATCTAAGGCCTGGGCATGAGCTTATAAGAAAAGCGGGAGGGCTTCACTCCTTCATGAGCTGGCCTCACCCTATATTAACCGATTCGGGAGGTTTTCAGGTATTTAGCCTGACTGACCTCAGGGAGATAAGCGATGAGGGCGTGCGCTTTCGCTCCCATCTTGATGGCTCTTATCACTTTTTCACGCCGGAGAGGGTGATAGAGATAGAAGAGGCGCTGGGGGCAGATTTTATAGTTTGCTTCGATGAGTGTGTATCCTATCCCGTTTCTTATTCCTATGCTAAGGAAGCTATGGAGAGGACATTAAGATGGGCTTTAAGATGTAAGAATGCCAAAAAGAGGGAGGATCAGTTTTTGTTTGGGATAGTTCAAGGGAGCGTTTATCCCGATTTGAGAAAAGAGAGCGCTTTAAGAACCGTTGAGATAGGTTTTGATGGATATGCTATAGGTGGCTTAAGCGTGGGGGAGCCAAAAACCGTCATGTATGAGATGCTTGATGTAGTGATTCCTCTTCTTCCGGAGGATAAACCTCGCTATTTAATGGGAGTTGGGTATCCCTCAAGTCTTCTTGAAGCCATTGAGAGAGGGATAGATATGTTCGACTGCGTTTTGCCTACGAGAAACGGTAGAACGGGCACCATCTTTACACACAGGGGTAAGGAGCATATAAGGAGCGAGTCGTGGAAGGGGGATTTTTCTCCACCGGATCCAGAGTGCGACTGTTATGTTTGTAGAAACTACTCACGTGCTTATCTTAGGCATCTTTACAAAGCTGGAGAGATACTTGCAGCGCGGTTGGCGTCTTATCATAATATATATCTTTTGGTTGATCTTGTGAGGAAAGCTCGTGAGGCGATAAAAGGAGGGTACTTCCCGGAATTTAAGAGAGCGTTTATAGAAAAATTTGAGGGAGGGGGAGGTCTTGAAGCTTAAGGGAGTGACGTCTTTATCTGGCATACCAGAGATAGAGAGGGAGATAGATGATTCTTTAATGCCCGTTATCGCTCGCGTCTATGGTAGTCTCAATGAGGGGAGGTATATTCTCGTTAACCTCGATGATCCCTTTTTTGTATGTGCGGTCGACTATGGGGAGATTGTTGATTGCGTTTCTTCTACCGAGCTTGGGGCTTTTTCCTTAAGAACCTGTGGGGAACTTCCCACAGCTGAAATCGCAAAGGCTGCCGTTTCTGATCCAGATAGCTGGAGGAAAAAACTTTTAGTGGAGGGGGGACTTTATTCCTATCTCTCAACGGATAACCTTGATGAAGCTCTTAAAATGGATTCTTTTATAGTTGAGGCAATGGCTTATCAAATGAATAAAGAAATATGGGCTATGTGTACTGCGCTTTCAGGAGAAGTTGACGCGATCGTTTGTTTCGGAAGGCTGTTGAAGAATCGTGATTTTTGGGATATGCTCAGGAGGAGGATAGAGCCACTTAAAATGAAAATAATAGAGATGGAGGTGGTTTAATTGTTAAAAAGTTTGCTTGATCTCTTAGATATGGCACGTGGTAAGGGTATGAGACTTGCGGTAGCTGCCGCTGAGGATGCTCATGTTTTGGAGGCGGTTAATGAGGCTCACGAGAAGGGAATAGTGGAAGCGGTTTTGGTGGGATCGAAGTCCGCGATTGAGAGAGTCGCGGGGGAGCTCGGTATTGATGTCTCTAAATATGAGATACATAATACCTCAAGTAGTATGGAATCTGCTTATAAGGCGGTTGAGCTCGTTAGAGAGGGAAAGTGTGACTTTTTAATGAAAGGGTATCTTCAAACGGCTGAGATAGCCAGAGCGGTTCTCGATAAAGAAAAGGGGTTAAGAACGGGTAGGGTGCTTTCGATGGTTTCCCTTTTTGAGCTTCCTACCTATCCGAGGGTCTTTGCTATAACCGATCCGGGAATAGTTATAGCTCCGGAGCTTGAGCAGAAGGTCGATTTGATTCATAATGCTGTTGATGTGATGCATAAACTTGGCTATGAGGAACCAAAGGTGGCGATAGTCAGCGCGGTTGAGGTCGTTAATCCTAAGATACCTGCGACACTTGATGCTGCTCTTCTCGCTAAGATGAATCAGCGCAGGCAGATAAAAGGTTGTATAGTGGATGGGCCGTTTGCCCTCGATAACGCGGTTTCTGAGGAAGCAGCTAAGCATAAGAAGATAGAGAGTCCCGTTGCGGGTAAAGCGGACATCATAGTTCTCCCAGATATAGATGCGGGGAACGTTCTTTATAAAGGACTCATATTTATAGCGGGAGCGAGAAGTGCAAGCGTGGTTATGGGGGCAAAGGTACCAATCGTTTTAACCTCGAGAGCTGATAGCGCTGAAGCT
The DNA here is from genome assembly GCA_021159885.1 of Synergistota bacterium. Classification (NCBI taxonomy): domain Bacteria; kingdom Thermotogati; phylum Synergistota; species Synergistota bacterium. Next base: position 11,196 of record JAGHDO010000057.1, read on the forward strand.
AAGCTCCTCTCGATAGCGTTAGCAGCCGTTTGTGCCATGTAGAGATGCTGATACTCGTCATTAATCCGGGCTCTACCTCAACCAAGGTTGCGGTATTTGATGGAGAGAGGGAGCTTGTTTCTGAAACTCTGAGGCACTCCAAGGAGGAGCTTTCACGATATGAGAGGATAATAGATCAGTATCTTTTCAGGAAAGAGATAATACTTCAATTTCTTGGGGAGAATGGGATAAATCTTTCTTCGCTCAAAGCGGTCGTTGGAAGAGGAGGTTTGCTTAAGCCTATACCGGGCGGGACCTATCTCGTGAATGAAGCTATCTTAGATGACCTTAAAAACGCCAGATATGGTGAGCATGCGTCTAATCTCGGTGCTATTCTCGCTCATGAAATAGCAAGCGAGGCTGGTTGTCCCGCTTATATAGTTGACCCTGTGGTTGTCGACGAGCTTCAGGATTTAGCCAGAGTCTCGGGATTGAAAGGTTTTGAGAGAAGAAGCATACTTCATGCTTTGAATCAAAGGGCGGTTGCGAGAAGAGCTGCTGGGGATATCGGAAAAAGGTATGAAGAGGTGAACCTTGTTATCGCTCACATGGGTGGTGGTATATCTGTTGCCGCTCACAGAAGAGGGAGAATAGTGGATGTTAATAGTGCCTTAAACTGTGAGGGGCCGTTTACACCTGAGCGGGCGCCTACCTTACCGATTTTGGGAGTGTTAGATCTTCTTAATAAAGGTGCATTTGATCTTCCATCGCTTCTTAAGCGCATCGTTGGAAATGGTGGACTTGTTGCTTACCTTGGAACGAACAGCGTTATGGAGGTTGAAAGGAGAATAGACTCAGGCGACGAATTTGCTGAGCTTGTTCTTAAAGGTATGGCTTATCAGGTTTCAAGATGGATAGGAAAGATGGCATCGGTCCTTGCCGGAGAGATAGATGCTATAGTTTTAACTGGGGGAGTTGCTTATAGTCAGAGGGTGGTTGGTTGGATAAGAGAGAGAGTCTCGTTTATTGCTCCTGTTATGGTTTATCCTGGTGAGGATGAGATGAAAGCGCTTGCGCTGGGTGCTCTGAGAGTTCTCAGGGGTGAGGAGGAAGCTAAAGTTTACGCGTAAAAAAGCGAGGGGGATCCTTCACTGATCCCCCTCGCTTTTTATCCATCTTAAAACGGGATTCCGCGCTGCCTTTACCTCATCGAGTCTCCTTACGGGCGTTTTGTGTGGGGCTTCCTTGAGAAGAGATGGGTTTTCCTCAGCCTCCTTTGCTATTTGGAGCATTGCGCTTATAAACTCATCAAGGGTTTCCTTGGTTTCGGTTTCAGTGGGCTCGATCATTATGGCTTCTTCTACTATAAGTGGGAAGTATACAGTAGGTGGATGAAAGCCGTAATCAAGAAGTCTCTTTGCTATATCTATAGTTTTAACCCCGAATTTTTTGAATCTCTTTCCAGATAAGACCCCCTCGTGCATTGGCTGTTTATCATAGGGGAGCTCAAAAGCTCCTTTTAATCTGCTTATAACGTAGTTGGCGTTAAGTACTGCCTTTTCGGATGCTTCTTTGAGCCCTTTGCTCCCCATCATTCTTATATAAACATAAGCTTTCAACATAACGGAGAAATTTCCATAGAATGCCTTGATTTTCCCTATGGATAGAGGTCTGTCATAGTCAAGACGATAGCGACCATTTTCTTCTACTATAACTGGAATGGGTAAGAAGGGCTCTAGCTCCTTTTTTACCGCCACTGGACCAGAACCAGGACCGCCCCCTCCATGTGGAGTACTGAAGGTTTTATGGAGATTAAAATGTAGAACGTCGAATCCCATATCCCCGGGTCGGGATATCCCCATGAGCGCGTTAAGGTTCGCTCCGTCCCCGTAAAGTAGAGCTCCGACGGAGTGGGTTAACTCTGCTATCTGAGCAATCTTCTCCTCAAATATCCCGAGCGTGTTGGGATTTGTGATCATGACTGCCGCTGTGCTTTCATCAAGGTGCTTTTTTAAGGTTTCTATGTCTATGCAGCCATCTTCCCCTGACTTTATCTCTATAGCCTTGAATCCTGCTAAGGTGCATGAGGCGGGATTCGTTCCATGTGCTGAATCTGGTATTATCACCTTGGTTCGCTTTTCACCTCTGTGTCTGTGGTACGCTCCTATCATAAGAAGGCCGGTTAATTCTCCGTGAGCTCCAGCGGAGGGCTGAAGTGTAATGGCATCGAATCCTCCTATTTCGCACAGATACTTGCCGAGCTCGTACATGATTTTTAAAGCTCCTTGAACAAGCTCTTCTGGTTCGTATGGATGTAGGTTTTTAAAACCATCTAAGGAAGCGAGCTTTTCGCATATTCTCGGATTGTATTTCATCGTACAAGAACCCAGTGGATAGAAGTTCGTATCAACACAGAAGTTAAGCTGGGAGAGCTTAGTATAGTGTCTTATGATCTCGATTTCGCTAACCTCGGGTAGCTTAGGATCGTTCTCTCTTAGGAGGTCTTCTTCTAAAAGCTCTTTGAGACTGATTTTCTCGAGCTCATCCCTTGGAATGGATGAGCCAGTCCTTCCCCTTTTTCCAAGCTCAAATATAAGTTTCTCAACCATCTTTCATTCCCTCCAGAAAGCTCGCAAAGCGAGACAGATCGTTAAGTGAGTGCATCTCCGTAACGGTTATGAGAAGAGCATCTTTAAGCTCTGCGTAGAACTTTCCAAGTGACAAGCCCGCTATAAATCCCTCATTGAGTCCTCTTTCAATAACCTTTTCTGGGTTTTTAATCCTAATAGCAAACTCGTTGAAGAAAGGAGAGGGGAATAGGAGCTCGAAGCCTCTTTTTGCGATTTCCTTCGCAAGAAAGTGAGTCTTTTTCAGATTTATTTCTGATACTTTTTTGAAGCCCCTTTTACCAAGGGAGGCTAAATATATGGTAGCGGCTATGGCACACATATTGTGATTTGTACAGATATTTGATGTAGCTTTCGCTCTTCTTATGTGCTGCTCACGCGTTGCGAGAGTGAGCACGAATCCTCTCTTACCCTCTCTGTCTATCGTTTCGCCTACTATTCTACCTGGCATGTTCCTCAGATACTTCATTCTGCTCGTGAATATGCCAAGATAGGGACCGCCGAAGCTTAGGTGCATTCCGAGTGAGCCTCCCTCCCCAACCGCTATATCGGCTCCATAGCTTCCTGGTGGTGCTATTACTCCGAGCGAAAGGGGTTCAGCTACGCAGGCTATAAGTAGAGCTCCGTCCTTTTTCAGGTTTTTAAAGGCATTTATATCCTCTATGACTCCGAAAAAGTTGGGGGTTTGGATCGCAATTGCTCCAAATTCACTAAGGTTTTTGCTTTCAAGCTCGTTTAAGTTTGTTCTCCCCTTTTGATCAAAGCTTAGTTCTTCTACTCCAAATCCGGCGCTTTCCATATATGCGCGGACGACCTTTCTGTACTCAGGATGTATGGCGGATGATAAAAGCACCTTGTCCCTTTTCGTTATTCTAAGAGCCATAAGACATGCTTCGGCTAATGCTGTTGCTCCATCGTATACGGATGCGTTGGATACCTCCATCTGGAAGAGCTCACACATCATTGTTTGGTATTCGAATAACATGGTTAAGGTTCCCTGACTCGCTTCTGGTTGATAAGGGGTATATGGGGAGAATATCTCTCCTCGTGATAGCAGGGCCTCAACGGTGGCAGGTATCCAGTGGTCGTAGCTTCCACCGCCGAGAAAGGATACGTAGTCCCGAACGGTGCGGTTTAGCGAAGCTATCTTAATAAGCTCTTTTTCTATCTCCAGTTCCGATAGAGGAGGGGGGAGAAGCAAGTCTCTCCTGAGTTTAATCTCATCTGGGATATGCGAGAAAAGCTCCTCTTTTCTCTTGATTCCCAGGTGCTTGAGAATCTCCCTTTCATCTTCGGAAGTATGAGGGATAAAAGGCATGGTTGCTATTCCTCCTTGGTGAGCTTCTCATACTCTTCCGCGGAGAGAAGCTCATCGAGCTCTCTCGGATCCCGGAGCTCTATCCTGAATATCCACCCCTTTCCGTATGGATCTTCGTTTATCAGGCTTGGAGAGTCGTTAAGCTCCTCGTTTACCTCGGTTATCCTCCCGCTAACGGGAGTGTATATATCGGAGGCTGCCTTAACGGATTCAACAACAGCGACGGCTTCCATCTTGTTGACCTCTTTGCCCGTCTCGGGTAGTTCGACGAAGACTATATCGCCGAGCTGTTCCTGCGCGTACGAGGTTATTCCAACGGTTCCTATGTTCCCTTCCACCCTTATCCACTCGTGTTCGCTTGAGTATTTAAGCTCTTTTGGAATCATTACACTCGCCTCCTTTTATAAAATGGAAGATTCACAACCGTGGCTTTCTTCCTTTTTCCCCTAATTTCTACTTCCAGATTCCTCTCCTTTATATTAGGCTTTATATAAGCCATTCCTATATATTCCCTTAAGGAAGGAGAATATCCTCCACTTGTTATATATCCGATTTCTTCACCTTCGCAAAACACCTTTTGACCTGGGCGAGGAACCCCTTTTTCAAGAAGCTTGACACCGATTAGCCTCTTTTCAGGCTTTCTTGTTATTAGTCCGTTTCTTCCAATGAAATCTCTGCCTAAGTCGATGAACTTTTCCAGACTTGCCTCAATCGGTGTGGTCTCTTCGTTAAGCTCGTGTCCATAAAGAGGCATGCCCGCTTCCATCCTTAGGCTATCTCTCGCTCCCAGCCCGCAGGGTTTCGCTCCAAGCTCGATCACTTCATCCCAGATCCTTAGGATATGGTTGTTATCCGTATAAACTTCAAAGCCGATCTCTCCGGTATATCCCGTTCTCGAGACGAGTATAGTGCTCGCTCCGCTTTTTGTCTCTAATCCTTCACGAAAGGAGTAATATTTAAGCTCGCTTAAGGCAAATCCAAAGAGCTTTTCAAATATCCTGCCAGATTTCGGACCCTGAATCGATATGGCAGATATTTCTTCCGATCGGTTCATAACCTCTGCTTCATTTGTGATGAGCTCCTTTATCCAGTTAAAATCCTTTTCTATGTTGCCTGCATTTACCACGAGTAGAAATCTTTCTTCATGAAGTGAATATATTATCAGGTCATCGACTATCCCTCCATTCTCGTTGAGAAGAAAGGAGTAGGAAGCTCGGCATGGAGTGAGCTTATTTGCGTGAACGGGAGTGATTTTGAGAATGGCATCTTTCGCTCTTTTTCCAGTTATCTCTATCTCACCCATATGACTTATGTCGAAGACTCCGACCCCATTTCTAACCTCTAAGTGTTCAGATATTATGCCCTCGTATTGAACGGGCATTTCCCAACCACTGAACTCTATCATCTTTCCCCCGAGATTAAGATGTCTCTCATAAAGGGGGGTTCTTTTCATCTTTCATCATCTCCTTAAGGAGATTTAGTATAGGTAAAGCAGGCTTAATATCTATTATTGGCGAACCATTGAGGGCATCCAAACCGATAACATCGAGTTCTTTCTCTCGCGTTTCGATTACTCTGACCACCGATACGCCTATGGGATTAGGTCTATAAGGGCTACATGTTAAAAAAACACCTCTTTCGGGATTTCTCGGATCTCCCTTAGGATGGACCTTGAGACGATATCCTTTAGCTTTGTGAAAGACAAAGAGGATCAAAAGCACGTCCCCCTTTTTTAATCCGCTCAATCCCTTGAGAAATTGAGGAAATATAAATATGGTAGAGGGATGCCTCGCTATCTCTTCAGGCAGGGTGGGGGAATCAAAAGCGTTTTTAACCATGCCTATGGGTTTTAGCTCAAGCGATTTCGACTCTATTTCTCCCACCTTCCTTTGCCCTGTAGAGGGCTTTGTCAGCTCTTTTTAGAAGCTCCTCCGGCGTAGCTCCATCTTCTGGGAAAGTGGCAACGCCAAAGCTACAGGTTATATTTATTCTGAGAGGTGGTTCTTCCTTTCTGTATGTAAAGGGGAAGCTCTCTATTTCTTTTCTTAAGCGCTCTGCCACTTTTATAGCATTCTTCTTACTGGCACCTGGAAGTATTATGACGAATTCCTCTCCACCATATCTGTAGATGGTATCTTCGGATCTTAGCTTGGAATGAATCAACCTTACTAAGCTTTTAAGAATATAATCTCCAACCTGATGACCATAGGTATCGTTTATCCTCTTGAAGTGGTCGATATCGAGCATTATTATTGAAATATGCTCCTCTCTTACCCTTGCTTCCTCGAGCTTTTCTGCGAGATCCGTGTCAAGAGTTCTTCTGTTAAAAGCTCCGGTTAGATGGTCCCTTGAGGATAGCTTTTGCAAAACTTCATTTGCTCTTTCAAGCTGCATCTGAAGCTCTATTATCTCGCTTATATCTATAAATGAGTGAAGAAAGACCCTCTTTTCGCTGCACATCGATGACTTCAAAATTACGTGTATATTTTCGCCCGTTTCCTTTCTGAACCTAATTTGGCAGTCTTCTTGGGTTCCCCTTCTAACGTTAGCGATATATTTCGAGAAGATAGGTCTATCCTCTGGGTGTATAAGATCGCTTATGGATCTCCCGATGAGTTCCTCTTCTTTCTTTCCTGTAAGCTCTGAGAAGGAGCGATTTACGCTCGTTATAGTGTGTCCATCGCCAGAGCATATCGCTATTCCCACCTGAGCGGTTTCCCATGTTAAAAGAAGAAAACTCACTTCCCTTCTTAAGCGGTGTGTTAAGAGAGCAGCGAGTAATAAGCTGAGCAGAGCTCCCGCTCCGACGATCGTTCCCACGACGGTATTCATTCTTCTGATTTTTTCCCTGACATCTTCCTCATACACTGTGGCTAATACATACCATTTCAAAGGCCTGTAATATCTCACAAAGCCAAGTTTCCTTACGATGCTTTTCCCATCGGGGGAATACCAGAGATAACTGAAAACGTGCTTCTTTTTCTTTGCTGCTTCCTTAATAAGATTCAACATGGATCTCCCTCTTTCAGGTTCTGGTGGAATCTTTTTACCCTCGAGCTTTGGATTTGGATGAAGGAGTATCTTGCCGTCTTCAGAGAGGATTGCGATATATCCGGTTTTCTCAAGTTTTATGCCCTTTAGGGCATTTCTCAAGTTGAAAATAGATTGATAGTATCTTACCTTGAAATCTTCCTCGAGCCTCTCCAAGGAGTAGGTAGACATTGCTATCCATCCCATTTTGGGGTAGTGCTTGAAATAGAGAAGATATGGATGCCCCTCGCTCCTAAACTGCATAAAGGTTTCTCCAGAGATCTTGGCGCTTTTGATACCCTTCTTTATAAGCTCGGGGGGAAAGATGCTTTTCCCCCCGAGAATCTTTTTTCCAGTTTCATCATATATAAAGAGCTTTATATTCCTAAGGTTTTGAATGGCTCTTTCCTTGTTTATTTTCCCTCTCACCTTCTTTATGAGCGCTACGGCTGATAGAGTAAAGCTTTTCAGATCCTTGTGTATTTCCATTAGCCTTGATTGTTTTTCCTGGTATAGGTTTTCAAACTGCAGATCTATGAGTCTTATGGTACTGTTTAAGATGGCGTTTATAAGTCTCTCTTCCGCGGAATATACCGTGTCTCTTATCGATGACAGAACTGGTATCAGTATTATGGGAATGGTTATTAAGACTATAATACCTCCGATTACAACTATGCTTAAGGATAGCGCTTTCCTCACTTACTTTCACACCCTCTTAGGAAGCTTTTTAAAGCTTTCCTATAAAACTTCTTTAGCTCTTCTTTGGAATGTTTTTTGTTTCTTCTACACTCTATCCATGATAGGTCACATAAGAAGCATTTTCTTTCCTCTAAGCCGAGGTCTCTACGCGAGATTTTGCTTCCATCCGCTTTCAACACATCAATGTCAAGGAGTCTTCCTATGGGGTGTTTTTCCTCCAGCTCTATGGTTATTTTCTTGACCCGCGTTGGATCACCTCGCACGCCAGCTACAAAATATGGATACGCTCCTTCATTTTTAAAGAGAATTTCATTGAAAGCTATTCCTGCTCGCTCGAGAGCGAGCAGGACATCGCTTACAATTAGTGCCAGTGCCTTAAAAGTTTCAGGGTCCCTTTTAGTTTCACCAGGCGAGTTAAGGGTAACGCTTATTGCGCTTCCTTTACTTCGTAGTGCTATCTTAAGGGCGTTTTTCCACTTTTCCTCTCTTGTTTTTAAAACCTCCTCAAGATTCATCTTCTATTCCGTAAACTACATCTATGACCGTTCCGTCTCTGTACTCTATAACTCCTATGATCTGATCTTTGAGTCTTAAAGGCTCGGGCTTTCCGACGAGCTTTATTGCCTTATCGAGTAGTTCCTCTATCGACACTATAGGAAGTTTTGCCTCCTTTGCTCTATTTAAAAGGTCTTGTCTTTTAGGATTTATGGCAACTCCATATTCACACACGAAGGCATCTATGGTCTCGCCGGGAGTGGTGACTGTCAGGACCTTTTCGACCACCGTGGGAATCCTTCCCCTTATGAGCGGGCTTACTATGATGGTTAGCTTTGAACCGGCTGCGGTGTCGGAGTGCCCGCCCGTGCCGTGCGTCAAGGCGCCGTCTACTTCGGTATTGACATTGACGTTAAAGCTTGGGTCTATTTCAGTCGCGCCGAGTATAACGCAATCGAGCTTATTCACCAGGCATCCAGCGTTATGCGGATTCGCATAAAAGCTTGCTGAGATTTCAACATGTTCATTATTTCTGAGAAGGGATCTAACCGCCTCGAGGTCAAAGCACTGGACGTCAAATAAGGTCTTGAAAACACCATCTTCGAGCATCTTTACAAAGTAGCTCGTTATTCCTCCCAGACCAAAACTTCCTTTTATCTTTTTCTCGATCATTTTTTCTCTTACAAAGCGTGCTACCGCCAAGGATATGCCTCCTGCTCCCGTTTGGAAGGAAAAGCCATCCTTGAGCAGCCCTGACGCTTCTATAAGGTCGGCGGCGTTCTTTGCTATCTTCAATCTCATGGGATCTCGCGTTATTCGCGTCGTTCCCGATACTATCCCCTTGGGGTCACCAAGATGCTCAACCTCAACGACATAGTCGACATATATCTGGGGTATAGAGATTGGGGTGAGGGGAAAGTCCACGAGATTATCCGTTATTGCTACTACTTGGTCAGCAAACATTGCGTCCGTGAACGCGTACCCGAGAGATCCGCAGCTCGAGGGACCCATAACGCCGTTTAAGTTCCCGTAATGGTCGGCTGCGGGAGCCGCTATAAAGGCGACATCTATGTGAAGATCTCCGTCTTCTATGGCTCTCGCTCTTCCTCCATGACTTCTGAATACTACAGGGTATTCCATTACCCCTTTTGAGATGGCTCTTCCGAGGGGACCATTTATATTACCGTAGATCCTTGAAATTGTTCCCTTCCTGATATACTTTTCGAGCTCTCTATGTGTGGGGAAGAGAGCGGTGGGGACGAGGGTTATATCCTTTATGCCAAGCTTATCTATTGCTTCAACGACTTGGAGAACGACTCTATCTCCGTTCCTCAGATGGTGATGGAAGGATATACTCATCCCGTCCTTGAGCTCAACGGCTTTGATTACATCCTCCAGGGATTTTACCACCTTTGATGTCCGGGTTGGATAGGTGGCTTTCTTTGGGGGAGATGCCTTTCTTCCAGATGGTATATGCTTTCCAACTCCCTTAAAGGGAATAGTCTTACCATATCCTTTTATTTCCTCTGGGATTTCTCTTCCTACGGCGTTTCTCAAGGCTCTACACCTCCTCGGTTAGTTCTCCGGCTAAAAAGAGTGTTCTCTTTGCTCTTGCGACGACGGGAGCGTCTATCATTCTTCCATCGAGAGCTACAACGCCACTCTTTCTTTCCATTGCTTCCTTATAAGCTTTTATTATCCTGCGAGCTTTTTCTACTTCTTCCTTAGCTGGTGTGAATACTTGGTGTATTGGCTCTATTTGGTTCGGATGTATGACCGATTTACCATCGAAACCAAGTTGCTTTATAAGCTTAGTTTCCTCAATTAGTCCTTCAGTATCGTTTATATCGGGGAATACGGTATCGAGAGCGTCGACTCCAGCCACTCTCGCGGCTAATACTATCTGAGAGCGGGCATAAAATAGCTCCTCTCCACTTTTGGTTCTATTTGTTCTCATAGATGCGGTGTAGTCCTCTGCTCCGAAAACTAAAGCGGTTATCCTCTTCGATGCGGTTGCTATCTCGTAAGCGTTAAATACACCCTTTGCCGTCTCGAGTATTGCGAAGAGTTTAACGCTTCCAACTTCTATCCCATTTTTCTCCTCTATTTCGCTGATTAACTCATCTATTCTTTTTATTTCCTCTGCTGATTCACACTTTGGCATTCTTATACCATCCGGCTTACATGGGACTATTTCTCGCAAGTCATCCAATCCGTACGGGGTATCGATATGGTTGACTCTTACCGTGACCTCGCATTTGCCGAAGTCATGCGATAATAAAAAGTGCTTAACAAGGTTCCTTGCTGCATCTTTTTCGTTTATCGATACCGAGTCCTCAAGGTCGAGTATTATTCCATCTGCTCCAAATATTCCTGCGGAGCCCATGAGTCCGGGATTATTGCCTGGAACATACATCATCGTTCTTCTGAGTCTCATTTTCCCTCTCCCCTCCTGAGCCTCAAAATCGCAGTTTCCAGGCGTGCCCTTAGAGTTGGATCCAGAGCTCCGTTGTCTTGAACCTGAACTTCGATATCCTTTTCCCCGAGGGAAGAAAGCGCTTCCTCGATTAGCTTCCTTATGTGTTCGCCAAATCTATACTTGCTCGTCCCTTCAATGCTAATCTTTACTCCGCTTCCCTCAGGTTGCTCCCGGACGGTGATTAACGCATCGCACGACTCCAGGCTTCCGGCTTGAGCCACCCTCATTTTTCTCCATCCCTCCCTCTTTAGTGCCTACTTTTGCTTTTCTTGATTCTCTCTATGATCGGCTTTGCCTCTTCCGAGATGAGAAACTCATAAGTGGTCATTGGAACAAATCTTTTTATATCTTCCCATGCGTCTTTTCTTATTAGGTCTCTGACTGTGGATGCGCTTATAATTTCTCCTTTTTCGGTTCTCCTCCTCGGAATCTCAATGAGCTCTATTCCATGTTTGGGGAGAATTTCCTTCATGGCTTTATTAAACTGCGCGGTGACTGGGCAGTATGGTTCCTCGGCAACGAATCTCTTCCTTATTCCTAACGCTGGGGCTATGTATTTTGCGAATATGGAAACATCGAGTCTTGCTTGTGAAAGGGCTATTTCCAGCGATTCTCTACCTCTCAAAAAATAAGAGGGAAAGGTAGCGGATGATACTGCATAATCTCCACCTTTAAGCACTTTGACGTTTTTAAGATGTTTAGTTCCTTCTCTTACCAGCTTATATCTAACTTTAAAGGGAAAAAGCGATCGTTCCTCTTCTACCACTATTATGTAAACAAACTCGCTTCTGGAAGCTGCGGTTTCTATGAGATGTTGATGTCCTAAGGTGAAGGGATTGCAGTTAACTACGCATCCAGAGGCATCTTTAACGTTCTCTACTCTATTTTCTCTGAGGTAGCTTATATAGTCATCTATTCCACCTATACCGCCCTCAAGCAGCACGAAGAGGGGCTCTCCTTTTGCTAATTCTCTGAATCCGAGCTCTTTGAATCTCTCTGCTCCCTCCGGCGAGGTAAAGATGAAGTAGTGGAATCTTCCCCTATTCCTTAACTCTTCTATAAGGGTGCTGACTATCTTTCCCGCCAGTCCGGCTTCCTGATAGTCAGGATCCACCCCTATGCATTTTAGGACCTTGCCTTCAAATGAACCTGTTCCAACGATTTCTCCTCTTGAATTTTTTAAAGCTAATGTATATTCTACTCCCTCCTCAAGCTGTAAGCCGAGTTTTTCAAGAAAGCGCTTTATTTCTTTTCTCTCTTCAGGATTGTGCAGATCTACTTCCTTAATGGTGAATTCCATGGGCTATCACCTCAAAACATATTATAAATTAGCTTGAGTGAGCTTTCAATTGGTATTTTACAGAGAGCTATATCTATGTTAAAATTTCTTTGAAAAAGGAGGTGTTCAAGGATAGGGGAAAGCAGGATTGCCGTTATAACCACGGGTGGTACGATATCTATGGAAGATACTGAGGGAGAAGGGCTAATGCCGGTCCTAAGGGGGAGTGATCTTCTCGCTGATTTACCTCTTCCCGCTGGCGTTTCTGAGATTGAGGTGAAGGATTGGAAAACCGTCCCTTCGAGTCATCTTCGAGTTAAGGATGTCATTGATCTCGCTAAGCTGATTAGAGAGCTATCTCAGAGCTTTGATGGAATAGTCGTGGTTCAGGGGACAGATACGCTTGAGGAGATATCCTATATGATTGACTTGCTTTATGGCGGATCCGCACCAGTTGTCTTTACGGGTGCTATGTATCCTCCTCGCTTCATAGGAAGCGATGCTAAGAGAAACCTATTTAACGCAATTAGAGTAGCTTCTTGTTTCGATGCTATAGGTCAAGGAGCGCTTGTGGTTATGAACGATGAGGTACATTCAGCTGTTGAGGTTATTAAGCTTAAATCTTTTGGAGTAGATGCTTTTTCCTCCTTGCCTTTTGGCCCCATAGGGGTTATAACGCCTAAAGGAGTAGAGTTTAGGAGGAAGCTCCTTAAAAGGGAGTTCTATGAAACCGAAGATCTTGAGGAGAAAGTTGCTTTAGTAAAGACCTGCTTTTCCATGAATCCAGATACGCTTGATCTTTTCATCTCTTCTGGTTATAAGGGTATAGTTCTGGAAGCGATGGGATGTGGAAATGTTCCTCCCGTTCTCGTTCCTTCAATAAGAGAGGCGATTCGCAATGGTATCCCGGTGGTTTTATCCAGCAGATGCTCAGGCTCTGACATCGTTCCGATATATGGGTATGAGGGGGGGAGTCTTTATCTTGTAAGGGAAGGGGTCATATCAGCAGGCAGGCTTAACGGCTTGAAGGCCAGGATAAAGCTTATGGTCCTTCTGGGTATAACCAGGGACCTCGAGGAGTTAAAGGAGAGGTTTTCTTAGAAAGAGAGGTGTTTTCTAAGTGAAGGATAAGTTCGTAGGGGCTATATTGGGGCTTGCGATAGGGGATGCTCTGGGCATGCCTTTTGAGGGATGGACATCGAGAGACATAAGGAAGAAATGGGACAGGAAAAGCTTTCTCTCAAGAGCTGGCCTAAAACCTGGACAGTTTACGGATGATACTATGCTTGCTATCCTTCATGCGGAGAGCCTTATAGATAAGGGAGATGTTGATCCAGGGGATATCGCGAGGAAATTCGTAGACTGGTACAAGAAAGGCGATACCCGCGGTATGGGAAAGATCACAACCGAGGCTGTAGAAAAGCTTCTTAAGGGAATCTCATGGAAAGAAAGTGGAATAGGAGGAGAGATGGCTGCGAGCAATGGAGGTGCCATGAGGATAGCTCCGGTTGCTCTTTTCTTCCATGATGACCTTAATTTACTTAAGGAGAAAGTTAAACTCGCGGTTGAAATTACGCATAAAAACCCTGAGGCGGTTAAGGGAGCGCAGGCAGTTGCTTATGCTGTTGCCCTTGCATGCAGAGGGGATGTTAATCCGAATATTCTTCTGAGGGAAACCGCTAAGTATATTGGTGAGTCTGAACTTGCTAAGAAGCTTGAGAAAGCACAGGGGTATCTCGGAGAGGGTTTTCCTCCGATGGATGCCTTACCGCTTCTCGGGATAAGCGCTTACGTGGTTGAAAGCGTTCCAAGTGCCCTTTACTGCTTTGCTTTTTCTCCTGATAGCTATCTTGGAAGCGTCGTTAATGCGGTTATGGCAGGTGGAGATACGGATACCATAGCGGCTATAGCGGGAGCGATAAGCGGTGCTTTTAACGGTGTAGGCGGTATACCGGAGAAATGGTTAAATGGCATTGAGAGAAAAGACTACCTTGTTTCCCTTGGGGAAAAGCTTTATGAGGCTTGGAATGAAAAGAGGGGAGGAAGAGCTTAAAGCTTGATGGTTTCTCTTAAGGATGAGAAAGCCGAGATTAATGAGAAGGAAATCGAAAGAGTCAGTGAAGTAGCAAGGTATGCACTCCTTTTTGCCACTGATAAGAGATACTATATTCCTCTCACTCCTGAGAATTATGATAGATGCTATAGGATAGTTGAAAAGCTCTATGAAAGGGGAGAGCCCCTTACTTGGGAGAACTTTATAAGAGAGTGGGGAGGAGAGCTTCCCTCAAGCGATAAGGAGACCGTTTTAGCTAAGGCTTCTGCTAAGCTATACGCTGTTGCGGAAGAGCTCGCAAATCATGCTGAGTTGATGCACGGTGTTGGCAAGGATTTCGATACCACTATGGAAACATTTGCCGATGGTGTTAAAGGAGCGAGAGAAAGAAAGGACATTGCAATTGTGATAAGAGGTCTCCTTGAAGAAGTAGCTAAGGCGAGAAAAAGGGTAGATGAGTTAACCAGGGAGCTTGAGGAATCTAAACGGCAGATAAGAGAGTTGAAGCAAGAACTGAAAAGGGTTCAGATGGAAGCTCTAACCGATAGGCTGACGGGGGCTTTAAATAGAGGAAGTCTTGAAACGATGGTTTCTTTGAATCTGAAAAGAAGGAGAAAAAATGGTGTACCGTTTTGCGTTGCCATATTTGATATAGATGACTTCAAGGAGATCAACGATACTCATGGTCATCTTTTTGGAGATGAGGTGCTTAAAAAAATCACCGAGGTTGTGAAGGGGAGTCTCTCTAACGGGGATCTTCTATACAGATATGGTGGGGACGAGTTCTGTATTCTTTTCCCTGGAAAAAATCTTGATGAATCCCTCGCTCTTATGGAGAGGGCAGCCTCAAACGTAAGGAAGATACCTTTTATAGGCCTCATGGGAAAACCCCTTAAGGTGAGCTTAAGCGTTGGCATAGCAGAGGCGAAGAGAGATGATACTCCTAAGGATCTCCTTCTTCGGGCTGATGAAGCCCTTTATTTTGCCAAAGAATCTGGTAAAAACACCATAAAAACCGACAAGGATGTTAGATCTAAGTCTTCGTGGAGGATAGACATAAGTTCACTCACCACAGTCGATTAGCTTTGTGCCTTTTACATAAAAATAGGGTTGTAGGACATTATGATTCCTTATGTTCTTACTTCGGCTGCCCTCCTATCGTGCCATACAAGCGCGGTGAAAGATAGTGGCTTTTGATGGAAGCGTTCTTAGGGGGATTCTGGGGGAGTTAGAGGAGAGTTTCTTGGGGAAGAGGATTAGATCTGTAAAATTGGATAAGAGGGGGGTTTTTCTGGAATTCAGCGGGGGAGTGGGGATATCAATTGCTCTCTCCCGCTCGTTTTCCTCCATTTTTGCTTCGGATTCCCCTGTGGGCATAACCGATCAACCAGATCCTCCGTTTGTGCTTCTTCTAAGGAAACATCTCGTTGGAAGCGAGCTTATCCGCGTTTATCAGCATGAGTTTGATAGAGTGGCTTTTCTCCAGTTCGAAACGAGATATGCATCTCGCCTGGTTGAAAGAAGAAAACTGGCTTTAGAGCTTTTTCCTGGTAGGGCTAATGCTATTCTTTTGGAGGATGAGCGTATAGTTGTCTCCGCTTGGAAAGAAAAGGGGATGAAAAGCAGGTACTATCTACCACCAATTTCGCGCAGGGTGAACCCGCTTCTCTTCAGGAATATAGGAGAGCTTTCCATCGATAGGATTTCAGCGGTATTTCAGGGAACGAGTGAAAATCTGTTGGATTATCTTTCTTCGGGAAGTGTTTCGGAAAAATGGGAAAGCTGGATAAACGCTCTGGAAAAGAGAGCTTTTCTACCCGTTCTTTTCATTGCGGAGGAGGGCTTCCCTCTCGACTATTGGATTCTGGATTATGACTTTCCAAGGGCAGCTGCTAAAGAGTCATTTGCTACTCTTTCGGAGCTTGTGAGGAGCTTTATGATCAGAAGGATGGAGTTTGAGGAGGAAGTCGAGTGGAGGAAAAGAAGGGAAAAAGAAAGAAGAGATAGGCTTAAATATCTTTTAAAAAAGAGGGATAAGCTTCTTGATGTTATTGAGCGTGAGGAGGAAGCAAGAAGACTTAAGCTTCTTGGGGAGATCATACTCGCCAACATAAGCTTTATTAAGAAGGGGGAGAGAGAAGCAAGTCTTCTTAATCCATACACGGGTGAGCTTGAGACGATAAGGCTTGATCCCTCACTTTCACCTGCCATGAATGCTCAAAAGCTTTTTAAGGAAGCATCAAAGCTTAAGAGAGGGGTGAAAAAGGCGAGGGAGGAGCTTGCGAGGGTCGAGATGGAAATCGCAAAGCTCGACGCTATAGATGGCATTGAAAAAGTAACGAAGGAAAAGAGGGAGAAGAAAGAGCAAAAATCTTCTCTTCCCTTTAGGGAGTTCGATTACAAAGGTTGGAAGATCCTCGTTGGTAAGGGAGCGAAATCTAATGAGTTATTAACATTTAAGAAAGCATCACCGGAGGATATCTGGCTTCATGTTCGAGGATCTCCGGGAAGCCATGTGGTAGTGAGAAACCCGTGGGGATCCGAGCTTCCAGGAGATGTCTTAGAGTTCGCTGCTTCCTTGGCTGCTTATTATAGTAAGGCAAGGATGAATGCTAAAGTTCCTGTGGATTATACCCTGGTTAAGTATGTTAAAAGGCATCCCTCGGGAAAGAGAGGAGCGGTTCTTGTAAGAAACCAAAATACTATCTGGGTGAGACCAAGGAGCGGAGAAATCTCCTAAGATCTTGAGGTAAGGGGGAGGTGAAAGATAGCTTCTTTTCCGTGCATGGGTGGGAAAAAGCTAACTTGTAAGCGTGCAGAAACTGCCTTTTAAGCGAGGGGAGCTTACCTTCCCCGTAGACTTCGTCTCCAGCAATGGGATACCCTTGATAGGAAAAATGAACTCTTATCTGATGCGTTCTTCCAGTTTTTATCTGAACCTCTACCAGGGTGAATCCCTCATATCTTTTAAGGACTCTGAAGAAAGTAATGGCTTCTTTTCCGCCGAGCGTTACTTTCATTTTCTTTCTATTAAAGGGATCTCTACCAATGGGGAGCTCTATTTTCCCCTCATCGAGAGGTAGATTCCCCAATAACAAAGCAAGATATCTTTTCTCAACCGTTCTTTCGGAAAACTGCTTAGAGAGGCTTTTATAGGCTAAAGGTGTCTTCGCTATAATGATTAGACCTGATGTATCCTTGTCAAGGCGATGAATGATACCAGGCCTTTCTGGTGAAGCCCCGGGCAGATTTCTATATCTCTTAAGCAGTAGGTTAACTATGGTATTTTCCTCACACCCTGGGGAGGGGTGAACCGCTATACCTGCTGGTTTATCAAGAACGAGAATGTCATCGTCCTCAAAAACCACTGAAATGGGAATATCTTGAGGTTTTATAACTTTGTGCTTTGGCGGAAGCTCTGATATCTCTATTTCGTTTCCTTCTTTAACCTTGTAGCTCGGCTCCGCTTTGCATCCATTAACGATAATTTTGCCGCTTTCTATTAATTTTTTGGCTAAGGATCTCGATATCTCTTTTAGTTTTTCTGAGATCAGCTTGTCGAGTCTTTTTCCAGAATCTTCAGGGGTTACTCGTATCTTCATCTCTCCATCCTTTGAAAAAGCTGATCAGAGCGAGTACGATTCCTATTGTTATCAAAGCATCAGCTACATTGAAGGTAGGCCAATAGGGGAGGTTTATGAAATCTACAACTCTTCCATATATAATCCTGTCTAATAGGTTTCCTATTGCGCCACTTACCAAAAATGCTCTTGAGGTTCTTGAAAGACGGTCTTTCGCTGGCAGAGAGTAAAGCAGAATTATAAATAGAGATGTGATGATTATCCATATCTTATTGCCCTTAAAGATTTTTATGCCAAAGGCCGATCCTTCGTTGAAGAGAAGCTTGAGCTTAATTAAACCGGAGAGGAGAGATATCTCTCCTCTCCGAAGCTCTTTTAAGGCAAGTAGCTTGGTTATTCTATCTATACCTATGCCTGAAGCGAGTATCCAAGCTTCCTTAATATGGATGCGCATCTCGGGCATGTGTCAGGAAATTCTTTATCCTTGCCGGTATCTGGATGATACTGCCAGCAACGCTCACACTTTTTCCCCTCCGCCTTGAGAATTTTTACTTCGGTTCCGGTTTCTTCCTCATCTTTAAAGTCGAAATCATTTAATGGAGTTTTAGAAACTTCGACCTGTGAGACGATGAAGATATCAGCGAGTTCTTTCTCTGTAAAGCGCTTTTTGACTTTCTCATCGGGTATAAAGATTCTAATTTTCGCTTCGAGGGATGATCCTATGAGACCGTTTTGACGAGCCATTTCGAGTGCTTTATTTACTGCCTTTCTTACCTTTATTAGTCTTTCCCATCTTTCTTCAAGCTCCTCATCCATATACTTTTCCTCTACCTTGGGCCAGTTGCTCAAGTGAACGCTTTCCTCCCTTGTTTCAGGATCTGGCAAATGCTGCCATATTTCCTCCGCTGTGAAGCTAAGAAGAGGGGCAATCAGCTTGGATAGGGTAAGGACTATCTTGAATAGAACAGTTTGAGCGCTTCTTCTTTCTTTGGAGTCCGGAGGTAAGACATAAAGCCTATCTTTCAGTATATCGAGATAGAACGAGCTCATGTCGAGGACACAAAAATCGTGGATATAGTGATACGGAAGATGGAACTCATAGTGATCATATCCCCAAGTGACCCTCTTTATAAGATGTTGTAGGCGAAGTAGCGCCCATTTATCTATCTCAAGAAGCTCTTCATAGGGGAGCGAATTCTTTGATGGAGAAAAGTCGTATAAGTTTCCGAGTATGAACCTTGCGGTATTTCTTATTCTCCTATAGGCTTCAACAAGCTGGTTGAGTATGCTTTCAGAGATCCTTACATCTACCCTATAGTCCGAGGAAGCAGCCCAAAGTCTTAGCAAATCTGCTCCGTATTTCTCTATGACCTCCTGGGGATATATCACGTTCCCCAGAGATTTTGACATCTTTCTTCCTTCACCATCGACTATGAAACCGTGCGTTAAAACGGATCTATACGGTGCTCTTCCCGTCACGGCTACAGAGGTTAAAAGCGATGTCTGAAACCAGCCTCTGTGCTGATCTGTCCCTTCAAGATACATATCTGCAGGCCATTTCAGATCCGGATCATCTTCTAAGACTGCGAAGTGACTGGTTCCTGAGTCAAACCATACGTCCATGATGTCGGTTTCTTTTTCGAATCCTTCGGAGCTTCCGCAATGAGGGCATTTGAAGCCTTCACCCAATATTTCCTCTGGCGATTTTGAGAACCATGAGCTTGAACCCTCTCTCTCGAAGAGCCTTTTCGTTTTTTCTATAGTATCCTCAGTGATGATTTCTTTACCGCACTTCTTGCAATAAAAGGCAGGTATTGGGACTCCCCAGACTCTCTGTCTTGAGAGACACCAATCGGATCTGTCTCTAACCATGTTATAGATTCTGTTCTTTCCCCAGTCTGGGATCCATTCAACTTCATTTATCGCCTTTAAAGCTTCCTCCCTAAAGGCGCTAACGTTGATGAACCACTGAGGTGTGGCTCTGAATATAACTGGTTTTTTGCACCTCCAGCAGTGAGGATAGGAGTGGGTAATCTCATCCAAGTGAAGAAGAGTTCCATTTTCCCTCATGATATCTATTATTTTCTTGTTAGCCTCGTCGTATCTAAGTCCCTCAAGAATAGGAATTTCCGATGTGAATCTTCCTTTGTCATCCAGTGGTGAGAATGGTTCAAGATTATACCTTACTCCCATCTCATAATCCTCAGGTCCATGTCCGGGAGCAGAGTGAACACATCCCGTTCCTTCATCTAAGGTTACGAAATCGGCTAAAAGAAGAGGAACTACTCTATCTAAAAAGGGATGGTGAACTTTAATATTCTCGAGCTCGCTTCCCTTAACCGTTCTTATCAGCTTGAGCTCCCTTCCTATTATTTTTTCCAATCTCTCTTTCGTTTTAAGAGCTATAAGAAAAGCTTCCTTTTCATCTTCAAGGAGGGCATACTCATAGTTGGGGTGAAGTGCTATGGCTAAGTTAGCGGGAAGCGTCCATGGTGTGGTTGTCCATATGAGAATGCTTATAGGTTTATCCGTTGCTCCCTTGAAAAAGCTGGCAAGCTCGCCAGTATCTCTAAACTTAACATATATGGATGGGGATGTTTCATCCCAGTATTCAACCTCAGCTGCAGCCAAAGCTGTTTCACAGCTTGAGCACCAGAAAACAGGTTTTTTCCCCCTATAGACATATCCTTTAAGCGCGGTCTTCCCAAATATCTCAATTTGCTTAGCCTCATATTTGGGGTCCAATGTTATATATGGTCTTTCCCAGTGTCCCCTAACTCCCAGCCTTATGAATTCTTCCCTTTGCTTATTCACGAATTTAAGAGCATATTCTCTGCACATTTCTCTAAGCTTCACCGGCTCTATATCTTCCTTCCTTATCTTATTCGCTTTCAAAACCTGGTATTCAATGGGAAGACCGTGAGTATCCCAACCGGGCACGTAGGGTACATCGTATCCCCGCATAAATTTATACCTGTTTATGAAGTCTTTGAGTATCTTATTGAAAGCGGTCCCTATGTGTATTGGACCATTAGCATAGGGAGGGCCATCGTGTAAAACGAACTTCTCGGCGCCTTTTCTCTTTTCTCTTGCCTTATCGTTGATTTTCCTTTCCTCCCAGAACTTTAAAATTTCCGGTTCCTTTTTCGGGAGGTTTGCTTTCATTGGGAATTTGGTCTTGGGAAGATTTAGGGTATCTTTATAATCCATTTCGTTCACCCCTCGCTTTAGTGGAAAATTGTAAGAAGCCTGAGCAAAATTATATCAAAAGGAATTACATATAAAAAGAGGGGAAGAGTCTTTACTCTTCCCCTCGTTCGTTTCGGGTTTTTAAAGCTGGGGAGGTTTCCTTAGTCCTCTATCCAAGCGTTTTTCACTATGAGAATTTCTATAGGCAATTCGACAACTCCGTGAACCTTCTTGCGATACCCTATAACATCTTTCTGAACGTGGAGGAAGATCCATGGGGCATCGTGGATGATGATCTTCTGAGCCTTACGATATACCTCAGCTCTCTTCTTTGGATCTACCGTCTTCATACCTTCCTCGATTAACTTATCTACTTCCTTGTTGGAGTAGAAGGCTCTATTTCCGCCTATGGGAGCCCACATGTTAGTAGCGAAGAGCGGTCTTAATACCCAGTCTGCATCTCCAGTGGATGGAGCCCATCCCAGAAGGGCAAGCTCATGTGTGGCTTTATCTACAGGCTTGCGGAGTCTCGCTAAGTAAGTTGCCCAGTCTGCTGTCCACAACTTTGCTTTAATGCCTATGTTGCTTAAATAGCCTTGAACGGCTTCTGCAACCTTATAGTCCATGAGGTATCTTCCATGTGGGGTAGCAAGCTGGACTATAAACTTTTTCCCATCCTTTTCGAGGATACCGTCTCCATCGACGTCTTTCCATCCAGCTTCAGCGAGAAGCTTTTTCGCCTTCTCTGGGTCATAGGTATATTTCTTGATATCTGCATATCCCCAGGTTAGGGGAGCAAGAGGTCCATTTGCAGGCTCAGCTAATCCCTTCAGAATATTCTTGCATATTGCCTCTCTGTCTACCGCATAGTTAAGCGCTTGCCTTACACGAACATCCTTGAATATCTCCTTCTGAGTATTCATAAGTATATAGATTACCCTTAGGGATGGGGTTATGCTTACGACTATGTCTTTGTTTTTCTTAAGTCTGGGAATATCAAATGGGGAAACCCTCTCGGCTATATCGAGCTCTCCAGTTTCGAGCATCATGGTTCTGCTCGTATCCTCAGGTATCGTCTTGAAAATAATCTTATCTATCTTTGGCTTACCTTTCCAGTAATTTTTATTTGCAACGAGTGTTATGTGGTCTCCTGGAATCCACTCCTTGAAGATAAAGGGTCCTGTTCCCGATGGATGATGCTTTATATCAGCGTTTTTATCTATGTATGTGGGGTCTAGTATAAGACCAGCACCGTGGGCTAAGTGATGCAGAAACGCACCGAAGGGTATTTTAAGTATAAACTGCACGGTGTACTTGTCTACCACCTTTATCTCCTTTATGAGTGGTTTATAAAGAGCTGTTCTCCTCAATCTCTTAGTTATTATGCGATCGAAGTTTTTCTTAACTGCGTAAGCGTCAAACTCAGCTCCACTGTGGAATTTAATTCCTTTTCTAAGATAGAACGTCCATACTAAGCCATCTTTTGAAACGGTCCACTTGTAAGCTAAGGCTGGCTTGATATTAAGATGCTCATCGAATTCTACCAAGCCGTCATAAATATGGCGGTTTACCTCTTCTGAGGGATTATCCGTTGCGTTTTGTGGATCTAAGGTAACGGGCTCTGCCCCCTGCCCCACAATTAACACTTTTTCTTTGGCGAGAGCAGGGAGTGCGATCAAGCCTGCCGCTATGACCAAACCTAACACGACTATCCACGCTTTCCTCCTCAAGGAAGCTCACCTCCCATGTCTTTTTTGCTTCTGTCCTTCCCTCCCGCTTATTAACATTAGCTCGCTTAAACCTCTTTAGAAGACATCACCTCCTTTAAGTATTTTACCCTTGGAAATAACGCCCTTAAGATTAAATTCGTTGTCAAATACTAAAAGATCGGCATCGGCTCCTTCCTCTATTCTACCTTTCATTTTCAAGCCTATTCTTTCAGCAGGGTTGGTTGAAAGAATTTTTAAGGCTTTTTCAAGGCCTATTAGCTCTTTCAATTTTAAAAATTCCTCAAATAGGGCTTTTGGAGAGGCTACAGCCATTTCAATTAGGTTGCCATTAGCGTCAAATCTTGGAAGGCTTCCACCAGAGTCCGAGCTTATTGTTATTTGGTCGAGTGAGGCTCCATTGTCAAGTAGGTATTTAACGCCATCCGCTGCTGAAAAATCCTTCGTGACTGCCGTTAGGTCAACGTATCCTCCTTCGAGACAGTATTTCAGTGCTTCTTTAAGGATTTCTTCGTCTCGATTCATATGGGTAGGGAGAAAGTGATACTTGGGTATATTGGTTCTCTTGAAAACCTCGCGTAGTATTCCCAGGGGATTGGGGAACTTGCCGGTATGAAGGTGAAGTATAGCTTTTTTCCCGCTGAGCATTCCAGCTACTCTTATCTCTGATGCTAACCTGATTAGCTCATCAACGGTTGGCCATGAAGAGCGATGATCTGAGATAGCCACTTCTCCTACTCCTATCACCTTTTCTATAGCTATTATATCCATTGCCACGCTTCCGGTTATAGTCGGTGGAGGTATTTGATAAGAACCGCTGTATATGTATGTAGAAAGTCCCTGTAGCTCGAGGGCGTATGCCTTTTGAAGCAGCCCGAGCATGCTTCGCGTGTAACCGTCAGTTCCAAGTAAACCAATTGCTGTTGTTATGCCAGCGCTTATGATCTCGTCTATGGTAAGCTCCCTCGTTCTATTAATGGGGCTTCCCTCTCCGCCAGCTCCCGCGAAATGAACATGTAGGTCAACAAACCCCGGCGTTATGATGCTCTCGCCCAGATCAATGACTTTTATTTTAGGAATATTTACATCGATTTTTTCATCAATCCAATAGACTTTATCGAAGCTTATAAGAATATCCTTATTGCCCAGATCCTCGGGTGAGAATACGCGCGCATTCTTGAGGAGTATCAAGTCTTATCCCTCCTTTTTCAAATCATGTGGCAAGCTACGAGATGACCATCGCTTACTCTTTTAAGGCTGGGTTCCTTTCTCCCACATATTTCCTTTGCTAAAGGACATCTCGTGTGGAATCTGCAACCGGGTGGGGGATTCATAGGACTTGGGACATCTCCTCTGATAATCTTTTCCTCTACGCTTTCCCTCGTAATAGCGGGTTTGGGTATGCTTTTTAAAAGAGCCTGTGTGTAAGGATGAAGGGGATTTTCAAAAAGGGTCTTCTTGGGAGCATATTCAACTATTTTCCCAAGATACATTACTGCTATTTTATGACTCATGTGTCTGATAACGCTCAGGTCATGGGAGATAAATAAATAGGATAGCTTTCTATCTATTTGAAGCTTCTTAAGAAGGTTCAGTATTTGAGCTTGAACGGAAACATCAAGAGCAGATGTCGGTTCGTCTAACACAATAAATTCAGGGTTACAGATAAGAGCTCTTGCTATTGCTATTCTTTGACGCTGTCCTCCCGAAAACTCATGAGGGTATCGGGAAAGGTGCTCTTCCTTTAAGCCTACTTCCTCAAGAAGCTCTAATACTTTCTTCTCCATATCTCTGTCATTCTTTGCCAAACCGTGAACCTTAAGTGGCCTTCCAACTATATCCTTAACTATCATTCGTGGGTTGAGCGAGGAGAACGGGTCCTGAAATACTATTTGAGCCTTCTGTCGGAAAATCTTCAGCTCTTCGCCCGTTAGCTTTGATAATTCCTTTCCTTTGAATTCGATGCTTCCGCTTGTTGGGTTAAGGAGGCCTATTACGAGAAGGCCAGTGGTGGATTTTCCACTTCCTGATTCGCCAACGAGCCCCAGCGTTTCTCCCTGTTCTATGGAAAAGGAGATGCCGTCTACCGCTCTCACATAGCCAACTATTTTGCTAAAAATTATCCCTTTATCTATTGGGAAGTGCTTCACCAAATTATCTACCCTTAATATCGTATTCATGGCAGGCAACTGTGTGTCCCCTTTCTACCTCAATAGGTTTTGGTTTTACCTTTTTGCATATATCCTTTGCAAGGGAACATCTGGGGTGAAACCTACATCCTGGCGGGGGATAGATCAGGTTGGGAACCGAGCCCGGAATGACTTCTAACCACTCCCTATCTTCATCCAAGCGGGGGATAGCGCCTAAGAGACCCTTGGTATAAGGGTGGAGGGGATTGTTGAATATGTCTTCTATGCTTCCGTACTCTACGATACTTCCAGCGTACATAACGCCCACTTTCTGGGCCATCGTAGCTATAACCCCAAGGTCATGGGATATTAGAAGAACGCTCGTTGAAAACTCTCTTTGAAGTCCCTTTATAAGTGAAAGTATTTGGGCTTGTATGGATACATCAAGAGCTGTAGTTGGCTCATCCGCTATAAGAAGCTTAGGACTCATTGAAAGCGCCATTGCTGTCATTACTCTTTGTCTCATGCCTCCGGAGAACTGATGAGGATATCGTTCTATAGCTTGATCCACGTCTGGAATATTTACTTTTCTGAACATTTCTTTAACCCGGGCGATTCCCTCCTGAATTGAGATCTTAGCATGGGTTAAGATGGCTTCCAACACTTGGAAGCCCACTCTCAGGACGGGGTTAAGGCTGCTCATCGGATCCTGAAAGATCATGGCTATCTCTTTCCCTCTGAGCTTTCTCATTTCCTCCTCTGAAAGCTTGAGCAGGTCTTTACCTTCAAATAATATTCTTCCACCTATTATCTTTCCTGGAGGTGAGGGAATTAATCTTATTATGGATCTTGCGGTGACGGATTTGCCACACCCCGTCTCACCGACGAGTCCCATGATCTCTCCTCGGTTTATGGAGAAGCTAACGCCTTCAAGCGCTTTCACGACACCTTCTTCAGTATAAAAATATGTGGTGAGATTTTCCACTCTCAAGACTTCATCGCTCATTTTTATATCATTCCTTTAATCTCGGATTGAGGGCATCTTGGAGCCCATCTCCGAGAAGGTTAAATCCCAAAACGACAAACATTATTGCAAGTCCTGGGAGGACCGCTACTCTCGGAGCTATTCTAAGGTACATTCGTGCGTTGCTTAACATGGCACCCCATTCAGGCGTGGGGGGTTGGACTCCTAAACCGAGGAATCCCAATCCAGCTGCTGTTAAGAGAATGGTTGCCATCCTGAGCGTTGTTTGAACTATTATAGGAGAGAGGGCATTGGGGAGAACATATAATCCTATTATAGAAAGATCGCTTTCTCCTATTGCCTTAGCTGCTTTTATATATTCGTTTTCCTTTATAGCTATAACTGCTCCTCTTGTAATCCTTGCAAATTGAGGGACAGAGTAGATTCCTATCGCTATTATTAGGTTTTTTAAGCTTGGGCCAAGAATACTTATTATCGCAAGTGCGAGAAGCATTCCGGGGAAAGCCAAAAGAATATCCATAAATCTCATTATGACTTCATCAAGCTTACCACCATAGTATCCACCGATAGCTCCTAAGGCTACTCCTATTATCAGAGCTATAACTATTGAGCCAAGCTGGATGATAAGTGATATACGAGATCCATAAATTATTCTGCTTAGGAGGTCTCTTCCAAACTCGTCGCAGCCGAAAGGATGCTCCCATGAAATTGGAGCAAAGCTCTTGCTTAGATCCTGCTTATAGGGGTCATATGGCGCTATGTAGGGGCCTAATAGAGCCGTAAGGAGATAAAGCAATACTATAAAAAATCCCACGATCGCTATTTTATTTCTCTTGAATCTACGCCATACTATCAAAAGATGCGTTCTGCGCTTATTCATATCTTATCCTCGGATCAAGGAATGCATAAAGTATATCAACGGCTAAATTTACCAGAACGAAAATCATGGCTATTATAAGTAAAGAGGCTTGAACCACTGGGAAGTCCCTTGCCAATATAGAATCTACCAGAAGCCTTCCTACGCCGGGCCAGGAGAAAACTGTTTCAGTTAGAACCGCTCCTGCAAGCATATATCCAAATTGCAGTCCAACTACCGTTACCGTCGGTATCAGAGCGTTTCTTAAAGCGTGTCGATATATAACTATCCTCTCTGGAAGTCCCTTTGCCCTTGCAGTGGTTATATAGTCTTGTCTCAAGACATCTAACATGCTTGATCGTGTCATGCGAGCTATTATGGCTGTGGACGCCGTTCCCAGAACGACGGCAGGTAGTATTATATGTCTGATACCGCCTATTCCTCCAGAGGGAAGTACTCCCAGCGTTACGGCAAAAAGGAGTATGAGTATAAGTCCCCACCAGAAAACTGGCATGGAAACGCCCATAAGGGCAGCTACCATACTTATATAATCTATCCAGGAATATCTATGGGTAGCGGAGAGAACCCCCGCTGGTATACCTATTAGCACCGCTATTAGAATGCTTGCTAAGGAGAGCTTTATAGTATTTATAATTCTGGGCCACATTACTTGCATGACCGGCATCTCGAATTTAAGTGAGATGAGCTCTCCAGTGAAGATTCCCTTGATGAATCTAAAGTATTGAACGTAAAGAGGTTTATCCAACCCAAATTGCTGCCTTATGTGCATTATGTCCTCCTGTGTGGCTTCCTCTCCCGCGAGAAGCTCAGCAGGATCCCCGGGAGCCAGATGGAGTATGAGAAAGGCTATTATGGAAACGCCTATTAGAACGGGTATTAGCAGGAAGAGCCTTCTTAATATGAATCTTCCCATAAGATCACTCCTCCTATGGCAGTAGCAAAGCTATAGTTGCATTTATTCCCATACCTATTTTAAGAGCTTCCTCATTTGGAGCGAATTTTGAGTTATGGAGTGGATAGCTTGGTCCTACTCCTATTCTATAGAAGGATCCTTTAGTTTTCCTGAGATAGTAGGCGAAGTCCTCTCCTCCCATCGAGGGATGCTCTATCTCTATAACATTTTCGTCTCCTAAGAAAATTTTTCCGGCTTGGGTAACCTTATCTGTTATCTCTGGATCATTTATTACGGAGGGATAACCAAGCTCTATCTCAACCTGCGCTTTTGCTCTAAAGGTAGATGCTATTCCCTCGGCTACGCTTTTTAAGCGGTTTAAAGCCTTTTCTCTGTTTCTCTCCCCAAGCGTTCTAATGGTGCCTTCCATTATAGCTTCGCTTGGGATTACGTTCCCTGCTTTGCCTGCTCTGATGGATCCCACGGTTATAACCGTGGGATCCATGGGGGATATTTCTCTTGCGAGAAGGGTATAAAGGCCAAGCGTTATATGAGAGGAAACAGCTACGGGATCGATTGTTTCCTCGGGCCTTGCACCGTGTCCTCCCGCTCCTTGAATGATTATTCTGAATGAGTCGGCGTTTGCCGTCATTACTCCTTTCCTATAACCGATTTTTCCGAAGGGGATGTTGGGGAAGAGATGCTGTCCGATGATGTATTCTATTCCAAACTTCTCTATTAAGCCGGCTTCAGTGAGTATTTTTCCTCCAAAGCCTCCTTCTTCTCCTGGTTGAAATACCAGAACGACTTTTCCCTTAAGGCTCTCCTTAAGCTCGCTTAGTATATACG
Organism: Synergistota bacterium; assembly: GCA_021159885.1. NCBI lineage: Bacteria > Thermotogati > Synergistota > Synergistota bacterium. Next base: position 39,384 of record JAGHDO010000057.1, read on the forward strand.
CAAGTCCTATCAAAATCGCGGTGTGAAAATCATGTCCGCAGGCATGCATTACTCCATCTATCTTCGAACTATAGGGGAGCCCTGTTTCTTCCTTTATAGGTAGTGCGTCCATGTCTGCTCTGAATGCTCTTGTTGGACCATCTTTCTTTCCCTCAAGAATGCCTATTACAGCGGTAGTATCAGCGAAGCTGGATAGAGTTTGCCAACCGACTTTTTGAAGCTCTGAGGCTACAATCTTTGAGGTTTCATACTCCTGAAGCCGTAGCTCTGGGTGTTCATGTATCTTTCTTCTCACTTCTACCACGTGGGGATAGATTTCATCGATCTTTTCTTTTATCCTTTCCATCATAACATATGATATTATATAGCCTTGATAAAAATATTGTCAACCGCCTAAAGGTAGATCGGAATTAGAGGGGATTAGCTACTTTTTACGAATCTGCCGTCGTCCTTGACTTCTGGGAGCTTGTGAACGTTTTCTTCTAACCAACCTGCTCTTTCGACTGCTCTGATATCAAACTCTGGTACGTATGGTTTTATATCAAGTAGAGGAGTTCCATCAACGATGTCAACGTCTTCAACCTGGAGCACGTTTCCGTTAAAATCAACGAGCTTTACTATTGAGAGACCAATGGGGTTTGGCCTACTGGGAGCACGGGTGGCGAAGACACCGTGCTCTTTATCGTCCATATATGGTTTGACGAGGAGCTTTCCGCGCTTTGCAAGATGGAAATGGTAGATTAAGATGATATGTGAAAATCCCTCAAGATCCTTCAATCCAGCTGCATATTCGGGAAAGACCTCAACGGTTCCCCTGATTCCCTTTGCTGCAGAAGGTTGTATTGGAACGCCTTTGGGTTTCCTAAAGGGGCTATGTATTATGCCGATCGGCTTATAGTAAATCTCCATACATATCACCAGCCTTCCTTAGTAAGCTGTTCTGGATCCCCCTTTGGAAAGGTTAGCTTTTTTCTCATAATTTGTCAAATTGATTTAGTTTGCGACATAAAAAAATAGGGAAGGCTTTAAAACCTTCCCTATTTTTTATCTTTTTATGGCAGCCCCTGCGGGATTTGAACCCGCGTCGTCGGACTGAGAACCCGACATCCTAGGCCGCTAGACGAAGGGGCCACCTCATTAGCTTTATTATATGGCTGGGGAAGGAGGACTCGAACCTCCACGCCGGGATCCAGAGTCCCGTGTCCTGCCACTTAGACGATTCCCCAGCGCCTTATTCTTTCAATCGTTCTTTTCTTACCAAGAACTTCCATTACCTCAAATAGGGGAGGTGTTACCTTCTTTCCGCTAATTGCTACTCTTATAGCTTGGGCGATATACTTTAGCTTAATGCCCTTCTTCTCGGCGAAAGCTCGTAAACAAACCTCTATATTTTTAGCTTCAAAAGATTTTATACTTTCTAATTCCTCTGCTACCTCCCTCAGGAGATCTTCCTTACCTCTGATCTCCTGCTCCACGAGCATTTTATCATAAGTCGGTTCCTTTTTCAAGAAGTAATCGCTAAAATCAGCAAGCTCTACTAAGGTTTTGCATCTTTCTTTTATCAAATCTATTATCTTCATAAGATAACCCTTATCGAGCTCTTCATCTTTGCTGATCCATCCTCTTTCTTCCCAGAATGGCAGAACAAGATCGTAAAGCTTATCAGCTGGGGTTTTCCTTATATATTGTGCGTTCATCCATTCGAGCTTTTTCATATCGAATACAGCTCCTCTTTTTATGACCCTTTCTAAGGAGAATAACTCTATAAGTTCTTCTCGCGAGAAAATTTCTCTATCTAATCCCGGATTCCATCCAAGCAAGGCAAGGTAATTAAAGAAAGCGTCCGATAGGAAACCAAGCTTTCTATATTCTGCCACAGAGGTAGCGCCATGTCTCTTGCTTAGCTTTGATTTATCAGGTCCAAGAATCATGGGAAGATGAGCAAATTGTGGGAGCTCCCATCCGAGAGCTTGGTATAAAAGGATCTGCTTGGGAGTATTGGCTATGTGATCTTCTCCTCTTATGACATGTGTTACTCCCATTTCATGGTCATCTACTACGACAGCGAAGTTGTAAGTTGGAGTTCCATCGGATTTTATCATTACGATGTCCTTAAGTGTTTCGTTCTTGATGGTGATCTTTCCCCAGACTATATCATCCAGTGTGGTTTTGCCTTCTGGAATTTTGAATATTAGTGCGCCATTTTCCTCGTAGCCCTTTCCCTCAGAGACGAGTTTTTCCGCATATTTTCTGTATATATCCAGCCTTTCACTTTGCCTATGAGGGCCCTCATCCCAGGTAAGCCCAAGCCAGGTCAAGCCCTCCAAAATGGTTTCTTCCGCTTCTTTTGTTGATCTTAGTCTATCACTATCCTCTATACGCAAAATAAAAATGCCCTTTTTATTTCGGGCGAATAGCCAATTAAAGAGAGCCGTTCTCGCTCCTCCGACATGAAGGGCCCCCGTGGGGCTGGGAGCGAACCTGACTCTGACCACCTTTATTTCCTCCCCGCTTTGCTCAGCTTTTTCTCACACTCTATACATCTTTCAGCAAATGGAACAACTTCTAATCTCTCCTCGCTTATCTCTCTTCCACAATCAACGCATAAGCCATAGGTTCCCTTTTCAAACCTTTTTAAGGCTCTTTCAACTCTCTTTAACGTTTTTTCCGCTTCTTCCTTCTCTCTGAAGAGCGAATCCATCTCATTCATGTAGTTTGCTACATCTACTTCTTCTGAACCTATGTCTCGAGGTCCTTCCTTTTCTATTGCCTTAATTCTCTTAGTGAGCGTTTCTTTCATCTCCTCAAGACGTTTCTTAAAGCGAGATAGATCCCTCATTTTTTCACCCCTTATCTTTTAAAGACTTTTAAAGATTATAAAACCATCTTTATGATAAAATCAAGTCTGTGGAACGAAAATTTTAAGGAGGTTTTGTCTATGTCCCTTAAGGGTATGGTTGAGAATATAGTGGGCACGGATAATGTGAGGGAGCTGGAAGGTGGAGGAGTGCTTGTTGAACCTGAAACGATAGATGAGATCAGAAATATCATCAAAGTTGCAGCTGAGAAGGGTTATAAAATCTTTCCTCGCGGATCGGGAACGGATGTGGAAGGTAAGATTAATAGTGATATAGTACTTTCCACTTTAAAGTTACGAAAGATCCTCAGAGTGGATGAGACAAACATGCTTATTGAGGTTGAGGCAGGTACGATAGTAAGCGATCTTATCTCTGCTCTTGTTAAAGCGGATCTATTTCTTCCGTGTAGTCCAACGAGTGCTGGATTCTCTACGATAGGAGGAAGTATCGCTACTAACGCTGTTGGTTTAAGAGCCTTAAAACACAGGTTTATGGGAGGATATGTTGTTGGAATAGAGGTTGTGCTTCCAGATGGAGAAACGGCAGCCCTCGGGTATCGTGATCTGGGGCGAATGGCCTGTGGGATAGAGAAGCTCTTTGTGGGGACAAGAGGTGCTTTTGGAATTATTTCAAAGGTTTGTCTTAAGGTTGTTCGTAAACCCTTATTTATTAGAACGTTAGTCATAGCTTTTGAGGATATCTTAAGCGCTGGGCGGGTCGCTCTTAATATTGTGTCTACTGGCATAATGCCGTTTAGCTTGGAACTCCTTGATTCGAATAGTCTTGATATTGTTGGAGGGAGCTTCGATTTTCCCCGGGGAAGTGGAGCTATCTTAATTGTTGAAACGGAGGGATTTCCAGATGCGGCTATAATGGACGCTAAGAGAATTATGAAAATGGGCGAAGATGGTGGGGCTCTTTATCTTAAAGTCTTGGAGAATTTGGAAGAGTGGCACCACATATGGAAGCTCAGAAGAGGAATTTTCAGATCTGTAGTGTATTCCCAAACTCCTTTTTTGTTTGAGAACGTGGTCGTGCCACGTTCCTCTTTAATAAGCCTATGTGAGGGAATTATAGGTATTCTTCGTAAAACCGGAGCTAAGAGCACTGTTTTTGGACATATTGGGGATGGAAACTTGCATATCTGCTTTTTAGAAGGGAGCGCTGAGCAAATTTCTCAAGCTTCTAAGGAGCTTCACGCCTTAGTAAAGCGTCTTAATGGGACAGTGTTGAGAAGAAGAGGAAGGTTGATTGGAAGGGCGACCCTTTTGCAAGATGACGATCGAGCGCAAATAATGAGACGTCTTAAAGACGCTTTGGATCCTAAGGGCGTTATAAGCTCTGAGCCTGTATTTATGTTATAATCCTTCTTGAGGTGATGCCAAATGAAAAGGATAATTTTAATAGTTGTGTGCGTTTTACTGGTTGTATTTGCTGCTTTGCCTGCTATTGGACAGCAGACGGGCAGCTCATCGGACATCGAAAAGCTCGTTACAGAGCGTTATTTCGAGGGAGCGTATAACTACTATCAGGAGGGGCAATATGATATGGCCATCAAATACTACAATATTGTCTTAAGCAGAGATCCAAACCATGCAAAGGCTCTTTATTGGCTTGCAAGGCTTTATCAGGAACTTGGTTTATTTAAGCAGGCACTTGCAACTTGGCAGAGATTGCTTGTGGTGCAGCCCGATAATAAAATAGCTAAGTATTTTGCGAAGAAATGCAAGGGAATAATAAAGCATGGTGAGGAAGCCTATGATACTTATGAGCGCGCTTACGATGTTTACTTGAGGGGGAATAAGGAAAGAGCGTTAAGACTTTATGAAAAAGTTTGTGCATTAAGTCCGACTTTTGAGAAGGCCTTCCTGTGGGCCGGTAGAGTTTCCTTCGAGCTGGGTTATTACGATAAGGCGGAGTGGTATTTACAGAGAGCGTTGAATCTCGATCCGAAGGACAAGATAGCCAAATATCTGCTTAATCAGGTGAGAAAAGCTAAAAAATGAGGGGAGAACACCTGCTAAGACTTTTGTCGTTCTTAGCATTTGGGATAGTGATGGTTGCGGTTACTGCTTCTGCTTTTTCACTTCCTCTTCCCCCTTCGAATCTCGAGGCGGAAATAGTTTCTCCAACTCATATTAGACTTACTTGGTGGGATAATTCTACGGATGAAGATGGATTCTTAATAGAGAGGAAAACATCTTCAAGTAGCTGGAAGCAAATGGGTTATACACCTCCTGATGTTAATGTTTATAACGATGAGGGCTTAACCCCTGGGGAAACATATTATTACAGGATAAGAGCTTATGAGGATACCTATTATACCGATTATTGTGAGCTCTCTCAGCCTGTGACTACCATAGGCTTTCCTGATCCGCCAACTGATCTCAGTGGTAAGGCACTTTCTTCCTCGGAAATAGAGCTTACTTGGGAAGATAGATCTGATAATGAGCTTGGTTTTATAGTCGAGAGAAAATGGGGAAGAAACTGGATAGAGGTTGATGTACTTCCTCCCAATATGGAAAGTTTCATCGATACAGGACTCTCGGAATATACGAAATATACCTATAGGGTTTTGGCTTTCAATCAAGCGGGGAGAACTTCGTCAAATGAGGTGGAGGTCAGAACGCTTCCATCAGGAGGGGAGGTTATCTTAAGCGCTGGCTGTGCGCTTGGCGAGGGTAGTCTCGGGGTGGTACTTCTGTTTCCGATTATAGCTTTAGCTACTATTAGCTTGGGGAGATGGATCAAAAGATGAGGTTGTTTTTAGCTATACTCTTTTTGTTTATTATGACCAGTGCTGCGGTTGCAGATACATGGACCGTCATGATATATATGAATGCTGATAATAACTTGGAAGAGTATGCTATTTCCGATTTTCTTGAGATGACCTCTGCTCCTCTTGGAGAGAATTCTAATCTTACGTTGGTCGTTCAATTTGATAGGGTTCCGGGATATGCGACCTCGGGTGATAATTATGACGATTGGACGGGAACGTACAGGTTCGTTTTAACGCAAGGTATGACTCCTTTTTCTACTAATGCTGTTTCCTTTTTAGGGGAGGTAAACATGGGTTGTTCAGAAGCCCTTATAGACTTCGTTTCATGGGCTGAAGATAATTACCCTGCAGATCACTATGCTCTCGTACTTTGGAATCATGGAGATGGTTGGAGAGCAAGGAATCTTAGGGTTTCGTGGAAAAGCGCTGGGTACGATGAAACGAGCGACGATTATCTTTATATAGATGAGCTTCAAACCGCTCTCAGGATATTAAAAAATAGAGGTTATGAGATAGATCTTATTGGATTTGATGAGTGTCTAATGGCGATGGTTGAGGTTGCCTACGAGATTAGAAACTACGCTTCTTTTATGGTGGCCTCGGAGGAGGTGGAACCAGGAGAGGGATGGAAGTACGACGTTTTCTTAGCTGATCTCGCTAATGCGCTTGATAGTGGGGTAAGCGTTTCTCCCGAATATCTGGGCAAGATGATAATAAATAGCTATATGGAGACGAGTGGAGCTACGCTTTCTCTTATAGATCTTGGAAGGATGGACGATATAGCTTCTCTCCTCAAGGAGCTTTCTTCTGCTCTGATAGAAAAGGTCCCGCTTGCAAGAGTTTCAAGGGCAAAGGCGACTTCCTTTTACCTCCCATCTGTGATAGATCTTTACTCTTTTTGTGCCTTTCTTGCTGGTTGGAGAACATCTGTTTCAGAACTTGCCTCTTCCTTATGCGATGCGATTAAAAGTGCCGTCCGAGAAAATTATTCAGCTTATGGAAATGCTAATGGATTGAGCATATTTTTCCCAGATAGAGGAGAGGGGTCTTATGATAGATTTTATGATGATGGGAGACATGATTTTGCGAATTTCACGGGATGGGGAGACTTCTTGAAAGCCTATCTTAAAGAAACAAGAGATGTGGAAGAAATTAAGTGGGGGGACATGGAAATAGATGGAGTTTTGAGCGATTCTGACATAGCAGGAGCTCTTGTTCTGCCTCCAGAGGACCTTTCAACTTCAGCCACGTCCTCGATTTCTGTTTATTTAAAGAACGATCAGGAATATCTTTATATAGGTATCAGGAGCTATAATGACGAGAGCCTTGATATAGGAGATTCTCTGATAGTTTATCTTGATTCTAACGATGATGGTTCCTTTCCTTCAACGAGAGACACTGATGAAGGGGAGCTTAGGGTATTTTACGATGGGAGTCAATGGGTGGCTTACTTTTATCCGTTATGGTATGACTATTCTCAATATAGAGTTAGATCTCTCGATGCGGTTTTCTGTCCTGAGGTTGAAGCGGAAGGGGAATTAAGCGAGGATGGCTTCCTTGAGATGGAGGTAAAGATACCTCTGGGTACAGGAAGATTTCCTTTTAAGGCGGGATCTGAGATAGGATATTATCTCCAGGTCTATGACGGTGGAGAGGATGCGTTTGTTGGAGAATATCCCTTCCTTAACTTTTCTGATACTGCAAGCCTTGAGCCTTTAATGTATGGAGCTCTGAAGCTTGAGAAAAGCGGTGGTGGAGGAGGCGGCGGAGACGAGTTTATCGCATCGGCTGGTTGCTCGTCTGTTGAAGGAGGAAGCTTCCTTTACTTTGCTCCAATGCTTGTGGGATGGCTTCTGATACTGGAGGTGAGAAAAAAGTGGGAAGATTAAGATCACTTATCTTTATTTTCATCGCTCTTCTTTCTTTATCAACGCTATTATGCGGTTGTGGAGAGGGAGGAGGAAGTCCGTCAAGTCATATGCCTAAATGGACGATAATGGTCTTCATGAACGATGCTACTTTAGCCTCTCGAGAATTAGCAGGTATAGATCTCTATGAGATGAGGCAAATAGGCTCAACGGATGATGTTAAAATACTTGTGCAACGCTGTTCTGAAACCGGCAGTGGAATGGTTCGCTATCTTGTCGAGAAGGGGAATATGGAACTTCTTGGGACTCTTTCGGATGCTTCACCTACCTCTTCAGATGCTCTTGCGTCTTTTGCTAATTGGTGCTTTGAAAACTATCCGGCTGAAAAATATCTCTTGATTCTTTGGAGTAGGGATGAGGATAACTCGTGGGATGGTTTAGTTAGCTGCCTTAATCTTTCTAAGGCTCTTTCTTCCTTTACGGAGAATGTAGATCTGCTCGTTTTAGACTCATCGGTTAAAGCAGAGCTTGAGCTTTTGGATGAGCTTAAGGGAAATGTGTCTGTAGTTGTGGCTCTTCAGGGTGCCATGCCCGATGATGGCTTTAACTATGAGAATATCTTTCAGAAAGTAGTTGCAAATCCTCATCATACCGCATTGGAAGTTTCGGGAAGTTTCGTTGAAGATTTTAAAAATCTCTATCAGGGGAGAAACGATGTGGCGATATCGGTTATCGATATAGCTAAGGTAGCGGATGTTGTAGGCTATCTTAATGACCTTGGTAGTGATCTTCTTAACTTTTCGGATACTTCTGCTCTCTGGGGGATTGTTCTTCAAACACAGTCTTATTTCATAACGCCTGGTGAGGAGGCTTCTTTCAGAGATCTTTATGATTTTTGCGAGAGGCTCGGAGCTTTGGATTTAAGCGATTCTACCAAGGAGACGATAGAGAATCTAAAAAAATCGATAGAGGATATGGTCAAAAATGAATGGCATGTCTCAGATGGTATAGTTTCTGGATCTCGCGGCGTTTCACTCTATATATATACTCTTGGAAGTAGGGAAAGCGCCTATAGCGGTTTCACGATAGCTACGGATGCCTCAGATTGGTATGAGTTTGTTAAATCAAGATTTTAAAGAGCTGGCGGGGGTGATTTTCTCGTGGGAATTAACGTTGCTTTAATAGGCTGTGGGAACGTTGGTCAAGGTTTTTTAAGTCTATTGGTTGAGAAAAAGAGCGAGCTTGAGAAAGAGGGATTGAGGATCAATGTTGTAGCAGTTTGTGATAAGCTTAGGGGCTCTGTTTACGACCCTGAGGGACTAAATGTGGTTAAGGTTCTTGAACTTGCATCTAAGTCCGAAATATCATCTTATCCTGGGGGAATAAAAGATCTCGACCCTGTATCTACCATAACTAAAACCAATGCCAATGTGGTTCTTGAGGCTACATGGACCGAGCTTAAAACGGGGGAGCCTGCTTTTACCCACATGAGGGAAGCTCTCGAGGCCCAAAAGCACGTTATAACCACCAATAAGGGGCCTATCCTTCTGCGCCTGGGAGAGCTTCTCAGACTTGCTGAGGCTAACGGTGTCGAGATAAGGTTTGAAGGGGTTGTCCTTTCAGGTACTCCAGTATTTAATCTGATTAGGGAGTGCTTGCCTGGTAGTGAGATAGTTTCCTTTAGAGGGATACTTAATGGGACTACCAATTACATCTTGACGAAAATGGAGGATGGGCTCAGTTTTGAGGAAGCTCTTAAAGAAGCTCAGAGACTTGGTTATGCTGAAGCGGATCCAACAATGGATGTTGAGGGATGGGATGCGGCAGCCAAAGCGCTTATAATGGCTAACGTCTTTATGGGAGCTAACCTGAAACTCGATGAGATAGAGTGTGAGGGTATAACATCGCTTAAGGTTGAGGATATCAAAGGAGCTCTAAGAGAGGGAGCGAGATATAAGCTTATAGCTAAAGGATATAGAGATGGCGGAAGCGTTCGGGTTAAGGTTTCTCCTGAGAAGGTTCCTTTAACTGATCCTCTGGCTAACATTTTGGGAACGCTAAATGCGGTTACATTTTCAACCGATACTGTGGGAGAGATTACCATAGTGGGTAGGGGAGCTGGTGGCAGAGAAGCTGGATATGCCCTCTTTTCAGACCTTGTTTCCCTTGCGAGGAAACTCTCAAGAGGATGAGAAAGCATCTTATATTAACTGGTCCTCCGGGCGTTGGTAAAACTACCCTTCTTAAGAAGCTTATGGAAGGGGTTTCAGATGCCCGTGGTTTTTTCACCGAAGAAATAAGGGAAGGGGGAAGAAGGCGGGGATTTAAGCTTATAACTCTCTCCGGAAGGGAATGTGTTCTCGCGCATGAATCGCTTTCTTCCCCTTATAGGGTTGGAAAATATGGTGTTAACCTAAGTGATTTTGAGAAAATTGGCGTTGGGGAGATAGAGAAAGGCCTCTCTGAGGGAGCTTCAATTATAGTCATAGATGAAATAGGTAAGATGGAGCTTTTCTCAAGGAGATTTGAGAAAGCTCTATTAAAAGCGCTTGATTCCTTGAGAGTCGTAGCCACGATGGGGAGGATAAACCATCCTGTAGTAAAAAGAATCAGAGCAAGGAAGGATGTCGAGATTATAGAGGTTAGGCTGGATAATAGAAGTATTTTAGCTCACCAGCTTAGGATTTTCCAAAGTTCGTCTCCCTCTGAATAAGGTAGGTTCCCCTCTCCTTCTACGAAGGTTCCTACGATCTTAGCTTCTATACCGCGGGCGTTTAGGGAAGATATGGCTATTTCTACATCGGATTCCGGAATGACCGCTAAAAGGGCTCCCGATCCAATTAGCTTCAAAGGATCTATATTAAGTGCGTCGCACACCTTTTTTACTATTTCGGGAATGGGAATTTCATTAAGATGAGCTTCTATGCTTAACCCGCTTCTTATCTGGAGTTCGTTTAATCCTCCCAAGACTCCTCCTTCCGTTGGATCGTGCATAAATATAGCCCACTTTCTTAGGATTTTTGCCTCTTTTACTACGGATATCTCTTCCTTTAAGGAAATAGCTTTCTCAATCTCTTGTTGCGATAGCCTTTTTTCAAGAAAGCTTCTTTTCGCTCGTGCGAGTATAGAAGTTCCTTCTATTCCTGCTCCCTTGGTTAGTATTATCTTATCCCCTGGTTTTATATTCTTGGCGGATAGCACCCTATCTGCGAAGCCAAACATCGTTCCGGAGAGTATAAGATGTTTGAATTTCCTTGTTATTTCTGTGTGTCCTCCAACGAGACTGGCTCCTATTTTCCTGCACTCTCTGTCTATCTCCTTCATGAGAGTTTCAAGATCTTCCTCTTCCCAGCTTTCCGGAACTATTATAGTAGTGGTGAAAAAGGATGGATCTGCTCCCTTTGATGCAACGTCATTAGCGTTTATATGGACGAGGTAAAACCCTGGTTCCTCGTCGGCTCCAACTATAGGGTCCGATGATACTACGAGGTATTTTTTCCCTTCAACGTTGATAACAGCGGCGTCTTCTCCCACCGCTGGACCAAGCTCTACGCGGGGATTAGGTGCTCCAAGGTAGGGGAAAACGAGCTTTTCCATCATATGAGGGGGAAGCTTACCCAGTTCCATTACTTCCTTCCTCCTTTCTAATACTAAATATGCAACCGCAATAGTTTTGCCTGTATAGATTTGATTTTTTGCTGAGCTCAACACTCTTTTTAAAACCATTCTTTTTCCTGAAAATTCTTTCGATAAATTTTAAACCGGTTTTCTCGGCTATCTCTTTTCCCAATGAGTTTATCAGCACTACATCTTTATGGGGGCTTATCGTTAGTGTCGTTGTGAAGGCTTCTATTCCAAGCTCTTTGGCTTTTAAAGCGGTTCTCTCAAGCTGTAGACGAAAGCATTTTTCACATCTTTTACCACCTTCGGGTTCTTTCTCAAGGCCTTTCATTTCTTTGACCCAGCTTTCCGGGTCATACCTCTCAAATATCACTGTGAATTTCCACTCCCTGGAGAGCTTAACGAGTGCTTCTTTTCTCCTTTCATACTCCTCTATTGGATGAATATTGGATCCATAGAAGTATCCTATAATGGTTTCGAACTCCTTTGATAGCTCTAAGAATGGATATGTAGCATCTGGGGCACAACATATATGAAGCAATACTTTAGATTTCCTTTTCATCTCGCTTAACAAGCGTAGCAAAGATTAAAAAGCCGGTATGGGCTATCATGTTGTCTTCTGGTCTTATTCTTCCAGGGAAGGGGCGAATATCACGCTTAAGCAGCTCTAAGGATCTTATCCAGGTGAATCCGTTATCTTTCAGAGCTTCCGTTAGCTTTTCCAGCTGATTATAAGTTGGGCAGATGGCTCCAAAGTGTCTTCCCGGAAGTAGAGCTTTTCTGACGTGCCTTAGATAGTCCCAAGGATTCGGCAGATCAAGGAATATCGCATCTACTCCTTCCTCATCGAATCCCTCTTCTATGTCTCTGATCTTTATTTCCACCCTATCTATTACCCCCCATTTTCTAAGGTTTTCCTCGGCAAGGTTAGCGAATGACCTTCTTCTTTCATATGAGAAAACCTTTCCGTTTTCTCCAACGAAATGGGCTAATATCGTTGTCAGTGAACCGCTACCAGATCCGCACTCTATAACTCTGGCTCCGGGGAATATGTCAAGGTACATAAGTATATATCCCGCTTCTTTTGGAAAGATTATCTGAGTTTGACGTTTTATTCTTCTTGTGAACTCTCCGATGGGAGGTTTTATCAAAAAGAACTTTTCTCCCTTGTGTGTCTTGATAAAATCGCCATATTCCTTATTTAGAGCATCACTTAAGTTTATTTCTCCAAGGTGGGTTGAGAACTTTCTCTTACTCAACCTCGTTAAAAAGGATGCTCCCGATTCCGAAAGTAATAGAACCAGATCCTTCTCCTTAAGTTTCATTTTTTACCTCCCTCTGTTGGTATGGATAAGAAAACTCCTCGGCTATAAAACGTCGTTTTATTCCTGCCTTTCTTCTTCGAAATGTAGAGCGCTTCATCAGCTAATTTTATCATATCTTCTTTATCCCTTATGGTTTCCTCAGGATAAGAGCAAATTCCAAAGCTCATGGTTATAGTGATAACCTTTCCATTCCCTGGTACTAGAATCTGACTTTGGCTTATTTTACTGCGTAGCCTTTCCGCCGTGGTTATCGCCCCATCTAAGCTCGTATTTGGCAAGATGATCATAAATTCCTCACCGCCATATCTTCCTGCGATGTCCGCTTCTCTAATGTTCTCTCTTATAAGGCTTGCAGCTTTTTTAAGAACCTCATCTCCTGCTAAATGTCCATAAGCATCATTGATGCTTTTAAAGTGGTCGAGGTCCGAGATTATCACAGACATAGGGGTTTTATATCTTTTGCTTTTTTTAAACTCCATTTCTAAGCTCGTCATGGCGTGTCTCCTATTATATAGCTTCGTTAGTTCATCCGTTATGGACATTTCCAATAACTTTTGGTTCATTTCTCTCAATCTATCATATAGCTTTTTTGTTCTCAAAGCAGCCTTTACACGAGCAGTGAGCTCTACCTCATCGAAAGGTTTTCTTATATAGTCTATGGCTCCCTTCTCGAGGGCTTCCTTTAGATACCTCTTATCTGTTGCAGATGTGATTATTATTACCGGAAGCCATCCCCTCTCGAGCTTTATTATCTGCTTGATAATGTTTACACCTATGGTGTCTGGTAGAAACATGTCGAGTATAACCAAATCGTACTCAGCTTCAGCCGTCTTCTGCACAGCCTCGCTTCCGCTTGAGGCTTCCTCTATCTGAGATCTTAGCTCTCTTTCCAAGATATTTCTAAGCAGGGCTCGTATCAGCTTGCTGTCATCTACTACGAGGATTTTCACTCCTACAGTATCACTCCTTCCAGGAAAAAAATCACATTAAAAATTATCACACACATCTCTTGATTAGGCAACACCTTTGGCCTTAGGGTATAAAAGCGTGTGATAAAAGCTTGCCTCAGAGGGTTTTGGCGCTCATAGGATGGCCTTGGAGTGGCCTTGCTCTCGGGGCAGCACCAGTGGCTGAGGAGCTTAAGGTGCCGATGGTCTGCACGTGGGCAACCAATCCAAAGGTAACTGAAGGGAGAAAATACGTTTCGAGAGTTGCTTTCATAGACACCTTCGGTGGAAAGATTATAGCGACCTTCCTGGTTAAGGATAAGGGTGTTAAAAAGATAGCTATCCTCCAAGACACGAAACAGCCTTATTCCACAGGTCTTGCCGAGTTTGCTAAGAAGGAAATAGAGGCTCTGGGAGGGACCGCGAAGATTTACTCCACTGAGACGGGCGCCTCACCTCCTGACGTAGCTAAGGTTATAGATGAGATCGTTAAGAGCAAGCCTGAGGCCGTTGTGATGACCGTTTATTCGAGAGAAGCTGCAATGAGCTTGGCTCTTCTCAAGGAGAAGGGCTTTAAGGGTATCAGGATGATGGGAGATACTGGAGGATCTCCATCTCTCTGGGAGATGTCCGGTGGGGCTGTTGATGGAATGTATTTCTATGATCACTTCCATCCAGATGGCGCTAAGACGGGAATAGCGGAGAAGTTCGTTGAGCAGTTCAGAAGCAAATATAATAAGGAACCTTATGCTGCAGCTGCGGTTGCCTATGATGCCTATCTGATAGTATATAACGCTATAAAGAACTGTCTTAAGGATGGGAAAGAGCTGACGAGGGATAACATTAACTATTATATAAGACATACGAAAGATCTCGAAGGTGTGACCGGTAAGATCACAATAGATCCTGAAGCTGGTAATCCGACAAAGCCCGCTTTCCTTATTCAGTGGAAGGGCAACAAGCCAGTATTCCTTAAGCTTATAACTCCTTGACAATTAATAAATAGATTGCTAAAATCTTTACGAGAATAGGCGGTGAGGTGGCCGAGTAGGTCGAAGGCGCTCGCCTGCTAAGCGAGTAGAGGTAACTCCTCTCGAGGGTTCGAATCCCTCCCTCACCGCCATTAGGATGCGCGCCCGTAGCTCAACTGGATAGAGCGGTGGACTACGGATCCACTGGTTGGGGGTTCAAGTCCTCTCGGGCGCGCCACTTAATTTAGGAAAATGGATGTCTTAAATATAGACGAGTACTTTATGAGAATTGCGCTTGAGGAAGCGAGAAAAGCGGCAGATGAGGATGAGGTTCCAGTAGGAGCGGTTGGAGTTATAGGAGATGAGATTGTAGCCAGAGCTCACAATAGGCGAGAGCAGTTGCAGGATCCCTTAGCGCATGCTGAGCTTTTTGTGATAAGGGAAGCTGCTTTAAGGCTAAGAAGCTGGCGTTTGGTTGACCTTGTTATTTATGTTACGCTTGAACCTTGTCCAATGTGTGCGGGTGCGATGGTTCAGGCGAGGATAAAGCGTCTGGTATATGGATTGGCGGATCCTCGTTCTGGAGCTGCAGGAAGCGTTATGAATATACTTCAACATGAGAGCCTGAATCACTCCGTTGAGGTAAAAGGAGGGATTCTGGCGGAGGAAAGCAGGGAGCTTTTAAGGGCTTTTTTCTCCAGAAAAAGGAATAAGTAGGCGGAGAGATGGCCGAGGGGTCGAAGGCGCTCGATTCGAAATCGAGCAGGCGGTTGATCCCGCCTCGCGAGTTCGAATCTCGCTCTCTCCGCCATGTAGGAATAAGAGCGGAGAGGTGGCTGAGCGGTCGAAGGCGCTCGCCTGGAGAGCGAGTGGGCGGTTGATCCCGCCCCGGGGGTTCAAATCCCTCCCTCTCCGCCATTTAGTTTAGGAAAAAGCCGTGGTCGTGCTAGACGGGGAGGTAGCGGTGCCCTGAACCCGCAATCCGCTATAGCGGGGTTGAATTCCTATCAGAGGTTTCCTCTCATGGGAGCTGTCTCAGGTTGAAGGCGATGAAGGCTGGGTCCCGTGCGGCAGAGAGCCGTGAACCCCGCCAGGCCCGGAAGGGAGCAACGGTAAGCGGTATTCTCTGGGTGCCACGGGGGTGCTTGGCTGGAGCTGGAGGCCCGAGAAACGTCCTGGGGGAGGAAATCGACGATAGGTGCACGGCCACGGTTTCTTTTTAGGCTAAGGAGGTAGATACCGTTGGAAATAGAGATAAGCTTGAGAGTTAGATATGGAGAGACCGACAAAATGGGTGTTGTTTACTATGCGAGATATCTGGATTGGTTTGAGGTCGGCAGAACCGAGCTGTGTAGGAGAGCGGGACTTCCCTATGCTGAGCTTGAAAAAATGGGGTTTTTCATGCCTGCAGTTGAAAGCTGGTGCCGTTATAAATCCCCAGCTTTTTATGATGATCTTTTGACGCTCAGAGCAAAGCTTGAGGAAATAACGGATTATTCGGTTTCGTTCTCTTATAGGGTTGAAAGAGGTGGTAAGCTGATAGCCCTTGGGAAAACTAAACACTGCTTTGTGGATAGAAATGGTAGGATGATTAAAGTTCCGAAAAGTTTTATATCTCTCTTTGGAAAGGAGGTAAATAAGTAGGTGGAGAAGATACTTCTTGGAAATGAAGCGATAGCGAGGGGAATAGTCGAGAGCAGCGCTGAGGTTGTGACTTCCTATCCTGGTACGCCTTCATCTGAGATACTTCCAGCTGTGGCGAGATTTTATAAGGAAGAAGGAATAGATGCTACCGTGGAATGGTGCGTTAATGAGAAAGTGGCATTCGAAATAGCTGCTACTGCGTCCTTTGCTGGTAAAAGATCTGCGGTAGCGATGAAGCAAGTGGGGCTTAATGTAGCGTTTGATCCGTTTATGAGTGTGGCTTATACGGAACCAGCCGCGGGCTTTATAATAGTTTCAGCTGATGATCCCGGCCCTCACAGTTCTCAGACGGAGCAGGATAGCAGGTTTGCTGCTATGATGGCTAAGGTTCCCGTTTTTGATCCATCTTCGCCCCGTGAGGCCAAGGAGATGGTCAAGTTTGCGTATGAATTTTCGGAGAGACATAGGATTATGGTAATGATTAGACCTGGATTAAGGGTATGCCACGCAAGGCAAAACGTTCCACTGGAAGAGCTTTCATTCGCTCCTAAGAAAGGAGAATTCGTTAAGGATGTAAAAAGATGGGTATGTTTACCTGCTATAAGAAGGGAGCATCATAAGAGGTTAAATGATAAGCTGAGACAGATAGGTGGGGAACGAGATCCTTTTACGGTTATAGAGAACTCGGGGGAAAGCTCCTTGGGTATAATAGCAAGTGGCGTTAGCTATGCAATAGTTAAAGATATACTTGAAGGGTACTCTATAAATGCTCCGCTTCTTAAGGTAGGTAGAGCGTTTCCTATCGATGAGAGAGCGTTGAATGAGTTTTTATCACTTTGTGATAAAGTTTTGATATTTGAGGAAACCTATCCTGTTATAGAGCTTCAAGTAGAGGAGAGAAGAAGGGTCTTAGGAAAACTGAGTGGGTATGTTCCTGGAGCGGGAGAGCTGACACCTGAGGTTATAAGGGATGTTTTGTCTAAGCATTTCCCGCTCAGCTTTGAGGGAGAGCCCCAGGGATATAGTGAGGCTCTATCTGAACTTGGCGTAAAGGTGAGAAAGCCCGTTTTATGCCCGGGTTGTCCCCATAGAGCTTCTTTCTTTGCCCTAAGGAGAGCTTTTCCGAAGGGAATTTACCCCAGTGATATAGGATGCTATACCCTTGGTGTGAATCAAAAAGCGGTTGATAGCGTTATCTGCATGGGCGGTGCCGTGACCATGGGTTCGGGCTTTAATGTAGCGTTGGGGGATGATGTTCCTGTCATTTCCACGATAGGGGATTCCACTTTCTATCATATGGGGGTGCCAGGCCTTATAGATGCTGTTTATAATAAGCGCAGGTTTATACTATTTGTCTTGGATAATCATATTACAGCTATGACTGGTGGGCAACCTACCCCGGAGTTTGGCGTTAATCTCATGAAAGAGGGAGAAAAAGTTGACATGGTTAAGCTCATTAAAGGATGTGGTGTGGACTTCGTTGAGGTGGTTGATCCCTATGATATCCCCCGAACCATATCTGTGCTTAAGGAGGCAGGGGAATATGTAAAGCGGGAGAAAAAGGTAGCGGTGGTTATAGCTAAGCACCCGTGTAAGCTCCTTGAGAGAAAGAAATATGATAAAAAGATCTACGTTGATGAATCTAAGTGTACGGGTTGTAGATATTGTATAGATGAGTTCGTTTGCCCAGGATTGATATTTGACGAGGATAAAAATAAGGCCATGATAGACCCCAGATTTTGCATAAATTGTGGGGTTTGTGTTCAGGTATGTCCGGTAAAGGCTATAAAGGAGGAATGAGTCATGCAGATAGTATTTTCCGGTATAGGTGGCCAGGGAATACTTTTAGCAACACGTGTTATAGCTGAATATGCCCTATCAAAGGGCTTTAACGTTATAGGTTCTGAGGTACATGGTATGGCACAGCGAGGGGGTAGTGTGGTTTCTCACCTCAAGGTGGGGGATTATAAAAGCCCCTTAGTCGCTCAAGGTGAAGCGGATCTTTTAATTTCATTCGATTGGCATGAGGGGTTGAGAAACCTCCCTTTTCTTGCTAAAAGAGGGATAGCTCTTTTAAATAGCGATATAGGCTCGCGAATAGAGCATCCCGTTTTAAAGGATCTCATAGAAGGAAGAGAGCTTAGGATATATATAGTGGATGGGTATAAGATAGCTCTTGGAGAGCTTAACGCTCCTATGACTCTAAATGTAGTTATGCTGGGGAAGTTAACATCGCTTCTGAGAGATAAATTTCCTCCAGAGGAGATAAAGAACGTTGTGGGGAAGATGGTTCCCACAAAATACAAAGATTTAAATTTGAGAGCCTTTGATATGGGAAGAGGAGCGGAAGTAAGGGAGGTGAGATAAGCAATGTTTTTCTTCTGGGATTGGACTTTCCTGCTATTAATTCCTGCACTTCTCTTGGCTGTTTACGCTCAAGCGAAGGTCCAATCCACCTATAGAAAATATGCTGCCGTTCCAGCTGCCGTAAGAAAACCAGCATGGATGGTAGCTCGTGAGATCTTAGATAGAAACGGTTTGGGACATGTGGCTATAGAGATGATACCCGGAGAGCTTACGGATCACTATGATCCTCGGGCTAAGGTTTTAAGATTGTCGTCAGCGGTTTACAATAACCCATCAATAGCTGCTATAGGTATAGCTGCTCATGAAGCCGGTCATGCACTTCAACACGCTACAGGTTATCTTCCCCTTTCGATAAGAAACGCCATAGTTCC
Organism: Synergistota bacterium; assembly: GCA_021159885.1. Taxonomy (NCBI): domain Bacteria; kingdom Thermotogati; phylum Synergistota; species Synergistota bacterium. The sequence continues at coordinate 58,135 of JAGHDO010000057.1, forward strand.
AGTGGCAAATATAGGGTCTCAACTTGCTATACCTTTCTTCTTCTTGGGATTTCTCTTTGGTATTCCAAGTCTTATGGATATAGGCATAGTTGCGTTTTCCGCTGCCGTTGTTTTCCAGCTTATAACTCTTCCGGTTGAATTCGATGCAAGCTCGAGGGCTATAAGGGTTCTTTACACGGGGGGATTTGTTTCAAATAGAGAGAAAAAGGCAGTTGAGGAGGTTCTTGGAGCTGCTGCGTTAACCTATGTTGCTGCTACTGCTATGGCAGCGCTTCAGCTTATAAGGTTGCTTATTCTGAGGGGGGAGAGGGATTAAAGGTTGCCTTTACTGATTTTATTCTTACTGTTTCTGTTTTTAGCACCTTGGATGCTTCTCCCCCTTCTTTTCTTTTTCGTCATACTCGTATTTCTTTTACCCTTTGGTTTTACGCTATACTCACTTTATACGATATTAACGGTACCTGTTGAAATATGGAGAATAGCAACGAATAAGAAACTTAGGAAAAATCACGCTCTCGAACATGCTACTATTAATGTTATAGAGGAGAAGTTTGGTCCCAGCAATCTCGCAGGACTTGCCAGGAAAGAAGGCTTTTATATAAAGGGCTTGGTAGACCCGGTTCTTCTTGAGGAAGCGGCACGTGTAGCTCTCTTTCGCCTGAGAAATGGAGAGAAAAGATTAGCGGTGCATAAGAGATGTGGTACCACCATAGCCATTATAAACTTTGTGGGGGCAGTTTCCTTTCTCGCACTTCTTTTCTTAACCGGGTACTTTACCATCTTGAACGTCATAATAGCGCTTCTCGTTTCCTATCTTATAGGCCCTCTCTTGAGCCCATGGGTTCAGCTTAGGTTTACGACACTACCAGAGGTAGACGACATGGAAATAGTTGGTGTGGAGTACAAAGGACCCGATTTGCGAACGTGGGGTCTGCCTTTCTTTTATATTCCTACAGACCTTTTCGTGAGGACCATTGAGAGAAAAGATTTGGGAAAGGTATTCACTTGATGTTTTAAGGAGAGTAGAAAAGGGGAGCTGGATAGAACCCCTTATAAGAACTTGGGTTGATGAAGGGAGAATTCCGCGAAAGGCTGTTGCTTTCGTTGCGGAGGTTTCTTATGGAGTAGTACGCTATTTCTATTTGCTTTCGTGGATAGCAGAAAGGATCATTGGGGAAAAAAGATGGAAAAAGCTTCCCGGCGGAGTTAAATGGATAATACTATTGGGGCTCTATCAGCTTAGATTTCATTCGTCGGAGAAGGCGCCTTTCGTTTGTTATAGACTTGTGGAGCTGACCAGGGAGCTTTTTCACTCTGGTTTGGCGAAGCTTGTAAATGCTGTTTTGAGATCTTATCTAAGGGATAGAATATCTCCTGAGGAGGGAGATATTGCTACTCTATATTCGTACCCGCGCTGGCTCGTTGAGGATCTGCTGGAATTCTTTCAAGATAAGAGATACGTCATCAGACTCCTTGAGAGGGGAAATAGAAGACCTAAGCTTTATATTAAGGTTAATCTAAGTAAAATTAGCGAGGAGAAGTTCGCTTATCTTCTTGCCGATAGTGGGGTAGAGTTTGAAAAGGTAGGTTTTCTTACAGGGGCTTTTCTGTTGAAGGAAGGCGTTTTTCCCGCTCGACTTCCTGGTTGGAAGGAGGGCTTTTTCTGGCTGGAGGGGTTATGCTCCATGCTTGCGGTAGATGCTCTTGAACCGGGAGAGGGTGATAAGGTTTTGGATCTATGTGCGGGAAGGGGAGTGAAATCGGCAGATATCGCTCAGCGTCTTGAGAAAAAGGGAGTTCTTATTTCCATTGACTATTATTGCTGGAAGCTTAAAGAGCTTAAAAGACTGCTTAGGAAACTTGGCTTTTCTCCTGATGCAGTTATCGCCATGGATTTAACCCTCCCTAATCCGGGTTTTTCAAATTGGGCTTCTAAGATTATGCTCGATGTTCCATGCTCTAATCTTGCTGATCTTGGAGGAAAGCCAGAGATAAAACTTAGATTAAATCGTCAAAACCTTATGGAGCTTGTTTCTCTCCAGGAGCGATTGCTCAACGTCGCATCAGATTATCTAAGGCGAGGAGGGAGGCTTGTTTATTCTACATGTACTTTTCATCCTGCGGAGAACGAGAGAATCGTCAAGGATTTTCTAGCTGCTCATCCGGAATATGAATCTATGGCAATTGATGGCATTGATAGGTTTTCAGATAGAATAACCGAGTATGGGTATTATATAGAGGATGGATTTTTTGCCCTCCTTAGAAGGAGGTGAGGTAAGTTGAAGAGGGTAGTGTTTCTACTTTTTCTGCTTATAGGTGGTCTTGCGGGGTTTCTTTATGTCTATCTTGGTATAGGAGCTCCGAAGGTTATAGTCCCTCCATTAGTTGGAAAGGAACTAACTTCTGCAACTAAGCTTTTGAATTCCATAGGGCTTCACCTTAAAGTTACTGGGGAAGAATCAAGCACAACTTTTCCTCCTAATTATATAGTTTCTCAGAAGCCTTTACCCGGGCTAAGTGTTAAAAAGGGAAGCGTTATAGAAGTTGTCATAAGCGGAAAAGGAGATATGGTAGAAGTTCCCGATCTCGTGGGACACAAGCTGAGCGAGGTTTTGGTCTTTATAAAAGAAGCGGGGCTCGTTCTCGGAGATGTTGTGAAGATAAATTACTTGCTTGCGGCTGATAATGTGGTTTTAGGACAATCCGTATCCCCTCATAGGAGGGTTCGAAGGGGTAGTAAAATAGATTTGCTTGTGAGTCTTGGTCCTGTGACGAATAAGGTTTCCGCACCTGATCTTATAGGCATGAGCGTTAAACAGGCAAAAAGGGTTCTTCAAGATGCAGGGCTTAAGTTAGGTAAGGTTTTTGAAAGGGTGCAGAGCGGGACACCTGGTGTTATCATAGCTCAGTCTCCCAGGCCTTATACTGAGGTTCCGCTTGGAAGCGAGGTGGATATAACAGTGAGGAAGGCTTCACCGGCTGCTGCTTCTCAGCCCCCAGGTGAGGAATCTACTCAAGCAACGGCAGAAACGCAGTCCCAGCTTCCTCAGAGTGGAGCAACGTCTCTTGCTTCCATCCCGGGAACTGAGATTCCCTCAGCAACCGCACCTCAGGAGAAGAAGGAAAAGATAGGAATGATTATACCAAAGGGAACTCGCTTAATAGATTTTACATTTAAGGTGCCTCCAGGTAAGAGGGAGAAACTCGTGGAGATAATACAGATAGATGTTAAGGGAGAGCATCTTGTTTTTAGGAGGAAGTGCAAGCCTGGTGAGATTATAAGCTTGAGATTACCGGCTTTTGGTGATAATGTAATAAGGGTTCTGGTTGATGGAAAATTTTATTCGGAGGATAGGTATCCATGGAAGAAAAGGTGAGAATTGCTCCTTCAATTTTGGCGGCAGATCTTTTATCACTGGGTGAGGTGCTTTCTCAGATATCCAGCGAGGTCGATCTACTTCACTTGGATATCATGGATGGCCATTTCGTTCCTAACTTATCGTTTGGGCCCAAGCTCGCTTCTGACATAAGAAAGCGCTTTCACTCTGAATTCCTTCTCGAGGTTCATCTTATGGTTGATCAGCCTTCCCACTGGGCGAGTATATTTGCTGAAAAAGGGGGGGACATAATAATCTTTCACTGGGAAGCGGAGAAGCACCCCTTGAGGCTAATAAGAAGCATAAAGGGCAAGGGGAAAAAAGCTGGAATAGCTTTTAATCCGGCTACCTTATGGGAGGAGGCGAAGCTCATACTTCCAGAATTAGACTATGTTCTTGTGATGAGCGTAGATCCCGGTTTTAGCGGTCAATCTTTTATACCATGGATAATATCTAAGATTGAAACTTTAAGAGAGTACAGAGATAAAGAGGGTCTAAGTTTTGAAATCGTGGTTGATGGAGGGGTTAATGTAGAAAACGCTTCTCTACTGAGGAAAGCAGGAGCTACCGTTTTGGTAGGTGGGGCGTCGATATTTTATGCAGATGATCCCGTTAGAGCGATAAGAGCGTTAAGGGGGGATCGCGTGGATGTCAGATAACCCTGGGAAGAAGAATGAAATGAGAGTTGGTGAGATAATAAGGAGAGAGCGGGAGAAGAAGGGTATAAGCGTGGAGCAGCTTTCGGAAATGACTAAGATAAGTAAGGAGTTTATAAAGGCTATAGAGGAGGAAAACTTTGATGTTCTACCTGGAGATGTGTATACGGGAGGTTTTATAAGAAATATATCGATGACCTTGGGGCTTGATCCAGAAGAGATGAGAAGGCTTTATAAATCCCAGCGGAGGCGAGAGTATGAGGAGGAAGTAATGAAAGAGGCGGTGGAAACTCTTCCTCACTATGATGCGGATGTGGATAAGGGTATCAAGCCCAAGAAACCATGGCTTCTGGTTTTATTACTCTTGCTTCTTGTTGCGGGAGGAGCTTTCTATCTATATACTTCACGTACGGGTAATTTGACCTTCCTAACCAAAAGTTTTGTGAAAGGTGAGCTTGGGACACCAGCGACTTCTTCAGCGTCTGTGGTTTCGTCAGAGGTGAAGGAGAAAATGGTGCCTGAAAAGCTCGCAACGGCAGAAACCTCCGCTCTATCACTCGTTTCCTCTGAAACGGAAGCTTCTTCTCTCGAGGAGAAAGGATTGGCTACATCTCCTGTTGCGCTTTCTACAAAGCCGGTTTTAACTTCTCCTGAAAGAGAGGAGCTAAGCTTGAGAGTTGTAGCTGTGGGAAGGTGTTGGATCAGGGTTATAGCAGATGGAAAAAAGGTTTATGAGGGGACACTTGTGAAGGGAGACGAGAAAAGCTGGAAAGCCCGGAATAGCATTAAGGTAAGGTTTGGGAATATTGCTGGAGTGAAGATATATTTTAATGGAAAGGAGATCACTCCTCCCTCTGGCAGGGGTGGAGTTGTAGATATGACTTTTCCTATAAAGGAAGAGAGGTAGTTTTATAGATTGAAGGTAGCAGTAGTCAGCTTAGGTTGCCCAAAGAACGAAATCGATACGGAACTTATTCTTGGGAAATTAGTTGAGGAGGGGATGGAAATAACTTCTAAGCTTGAGGGAGCTGATCTTGCCCTCGTGAATACATGTGCTTTTATAGACTCTGCTATTGAAGAGTCGCTTTCTTGGATTTCAAAGTTGGTTTTCCTTAAGAGGAAAGGCGTTATAAAGCGCATAGCTGTGGTGGGTTGTCTCTTTCAGAGATACACGGGGAAACTATTTGAGTATTTTAAGGATGTGGATTATTTTGCGGGGACAGGATACCCTCACGAAGTAGGGATTTTCCTTGTAAATTGCTTAAAAAATGGTCTCGGAAGAAAGGTTTTCCTCAAAGAGCTTCCTACCTCGTGGGTTGAAAAGGGATTGCGCATACCTATAAAGAGAGCGTTTTATTCTTATCTGAAGATAGCAGAGGGGTGTAATAATAGATGTGCGTATTGCGTTATACCGAAGCTACGAGGGCCCTATAGAAGTAAGCCACTGGATATGATCCTTGAAGAAGCGGAGGGGATTTTAAAGACCGGTGTGAAGGAGCTAATCCTCGTCTCTCAGGATAGCACTCTTTATTCTCCTTCTCTCTCTTTGCTTTTAAAGAAGCTGAGCGAATTAAACGGAGATTTCTGGATCAGGGTTCTTTATCTTAATCCTGCGCGAATTACAGCGGAGCTGTTAGAGACGGTGCTTTCCCTCGAGAAGGTTTGTTCATATCTCGATATACCTATTCAGCATGTTGATGATCGTGTTCTCTCCTTGATGAAAAGGAGGTATACCTATCGCGATCTCTACTTACTATTTGGTGGGATAAGAGCTATAAGCGATGAAATATGCCTTAGAACCACTGTGATGCTTGGCTTTCCAGGCGAAGGGAGAGAAGCTTTTGAGAAGCTTTTATCATTCATTTCGGATATCCGTTTTGATAAGTTAGGAAGCTTTATATATTCCCCGCAGGAAGGAACCGAGTCTTATAGGCTAAAGCCGGTGCCTTTAAGAGTTGCTAAAAGGAGAAGAGACATGCTGATGAAACTTCAACAGGCTATATCGCGTAGGCGAAACGAATCTCTGGTTGGAAAAACGCTACGAGTTCTGGTTGAATTCCCAGGAATGGGCAGAAGCTATAGGGATGCCCCTGAGATAGATGGTATAGTATATTTCAACGGGGGCGCTCAACCTGGTAGCTTTGCTAATGTGAAAATCCAGAGGGCGGGTGATTATGATCTATGGGGCACGATGGAATAGGGAAGTTAGCTTACTACTTCGCAACCTTTGGTGGATTGGGAAAACTATTTGAGAATAGAATGCCTGGTACTATTGCCACGGCAGTTGCTCTTATAATAAGGTGGAAGATCGACCTTGGTTTCTTTCCTATAGTGGTGTTGTTTTTCATTGGCGTTTGGGCTTCACATGTCTATTCAAAGGCCTTAAGAGATGACGATCCTCCCTGTGTTGTTATAGATGAGGTTGTGGGGTACTTCGTGGCTATGTATGGTTTTAGCGATATAATGTTACTTCCGAGCTTTTTTTTCTTCAGAATTCTTGATATAGTCAAGCCCTTTCCTGTAAGAGCGTTCGAAAAGCTGCCGGGGGGATGGGGTATAATGATGGATGATGTAATAGCTGGTATAGTTTCGAATGTTCTTATATCTCTCGGAGTCTGGTTCTGGGGGTTGCAAAGATGAGAGCGGTTGTTTTATCCACAGGCGATGAGGTTTTGTTGGGGGAGATAAGTGAGAGCAATGGGGGTTTTATCTCTCGTGCTCTCGTAGAAGTAGGAATAGATGTGTTTGCCAGATTTATCGTTGAGGATGACAGGGAAAAGCTTATAGACATTATGAAGATAGCCCTTGATAACGCCGATATGTTAATAATAACTGGTGGGTTGGGTCCTACGGATGATGATCTGACAAGAGAGGCAGTGGCTTCTTTATTGGGTGTGAAGCTTGAGCTTAGAGAGGAAGCGAGGAAGTGGATAGATGATTTCTTTAAGCGTCTTGGAAGAGATGTTCCTCCAGAGGCCGAAAAACAGCTTCTCTTTCCTGAGGGAGCCGAGATAATACCTAACGAGCTGGGAACCGCGTGTGGTTTTTTCATAGAGCGGGGCGGTAAGGTTATAGCTGCTCTCTCAGGTGTACCCTGGGAGGCGGAGAGGATGTTTAACAGATATCTTTTACCCAGACTTTCGAGGGGTAGAGAGATATTTCTAAAGAGACTTCATATCATTGGATTAAGAGAGACCCAGGCTTTCAGGATTCTCAAAAGCCTTGATCTCGGTGATCGCGTTAAGGTGGGAATATGTGCATCCTTGGGAAGCATTACCATATATCTTAGAGGGAATGAGGAATACGTTTCGAGGGCTGCAGACTTGATAAGGGAGGCTTTTGGAGAGTTCCTGTATGGAGAGGATGGGAAGAGCCTTGAGGAAGTGGTTGCTGAGCTATGCTGGCGAGCTGGAACGACGATATCGATCGCAGAATCATGCAGTGGAGGACTATTAGGACATAGGTTGACTAATGTCCCCGGAAGCTCAAAATACTTTAAGTGTGGTGTGGTGAGCTATAGCAACCTTTCCAAGGCGAAATTGCTTGGCGTTCCTATGAAGCTTATAGAGCAGAAAGGAGCTGTGAGCGCTGAAGTAGCGGAAAAAATGGCTGAAGGGGTTAGAACCTTGGGTGACAGTGATATTGGCATTGGTATAACTGGCATAGCAGGTCCCACAGGTGGTAGACCTGGGAAGCCCGTTGGAACGGTTTATATTGCCCTTGCTTCGGAAGCTAATACTCATATTGAGAGAAATCAGTTTAGCGGTACTCGTGAGGTTATAAAGTATAGGACTACGCAGCGTGCTCTTGATCTTATAAGAAGATTCTTGCTGGAGGTGGATCCGTTTGGCTCAGAGGGAAATAATTAGATCGTTTGTTTGTATAGAGATTCCGGTTGATATAAGAAATGAAATGGAAGGCTTTCTCAAGGAGCTAAGGGGTTTGGATAGAAGAGTTAAGTGGGTCAAGGGGGAAAACCTTCACCTCACTTTAAAGTTTCTGGGGGAGGAACCTCATACGAAGGTGGAAAGGATAAGAAGTTCTCTTCAAAGCGGAATTCCAGACTTAAACTTGAAGCCGTTTAGCCTTTCTCTCAGGGGAATAGGGGCTTTTCCGA